>NZ_VJOT01000012.1 GCF_011087585.1 Neochlamydia sp. AcF84 | reverse complement strand
TTCGGCAAAGAAAGCTTAAGGTACCCTTTTGCTTTTAGATAAGCAGACCTAAGGATTATCTTTAAATAACGTTAAAATTTTTATTTGCGGGAATGGCTGGATAAAAATCTTGTAGCTAGGAGGAAAAAGTAATGTTATTGTAAGCTCAATAAATAGGCTTGAGAATAGGTAGCGTGACAATTTGAAATGGCTAAAGGTTTAGCCTAATTGAATTTTTTATAGTATTTTAAAAAGCTAAATGCAAGATTATGCGTTAAGTGAATGCTTTCAAAAGCTAGATTAAATATAAGCCTTTTGAGAGCTTCATCACTTAAAAAACCTTTCTTTAATAGATAGAGGCAAGCTTTATAGATAATAAGTGATAAAAAAAATTTAGAGGAGCTTTTAATCTATTTTTCGAGACTAAATGATAGACAATATAAATATCAGTTGCTTTTTTAATAGTAAAATTAATTGTTCTAATAGCATTAGGAGGAAGAATGCCACATACTCTAACTTGGATCGTAGTTGCCAATAGCTCGAAAGCTAAGATTTATCGTTTAGCAAAATTTCCTAAAATTGAAGAACTTATAGTCCTCAATCATCCTGAAAGCCGCTTACAAGATCAGGTGTTAGAAGGGAGAAAACCTGGGCGTAACTTTCAAAGTGGAGGAACCACTCGTCATGCTTACGAACCTGAAACGGATCCTAAAGAGGTGGAAAAGGAGAAATTTGCTAGATCCTTAGGAGAGTATATCTGTGCTGCCCATTATAAAGGAGAATTTACAAGGCTTTATTTAATGGCTAATCCTGCGTTTTTAGGATTAGTGCGCCCTCATATAAATAGTAGCACGCAAAAAACTATAGTGGCTGAAGTAGCAAAAGATTTGACGGATTGTCCCATCCCTGAAATCGAAAATCATCTAGTTAATATATAAGGTTTTCAATATATCGACTTTTCAGCCTCTCCATCTGGATAAAGGCCCTCAAAGGTTCCCTAGGAGAATTTGAGGGCCTAAGCCTAGTTTGTTCATTAAAGCTAATTTTAATATTAAAATAACATTTATCACTCAAATGCCAGCAGCTGATATGCTCTTTTAGCTAGCTAACGTGTATAATTGCTTAATAAATCAGTGGGATTGCTAAACAAAATTTTAAATATTAGGCAATATAGCCTGATCTATGCTAAGTAGTTTCTTTACTTATACAAAAGATGGGAGAAAAAAGAACAGAAAGTTTTAATTCTCCTTAATTATACAAAATCATTTTTTAAAACACTTTCAACCATTGCCTGGATAGGTTTGTTGGTAAATATTATCTTGAAAAAGATTTTTTCCAGATCGTTTGATATTAAATACTTATTGACATTTTTTTTATAATAAAATAAAAATTTTGTTAAAAAGGAGTACAGTATGCACGCATTAACACAAACCTCTAGCTTTGATTCCCGATTCGGCTCTAATTTCCTTGAATCTCATTTACCTGGGCAGAATGATTATGATTTATCAATTTCTTCTAATAAGGGCATAAAAGATGCAGAGAAAAGTGTTAGTGAGATATCCCAGAAAATTAATCAGTTAAAAGAAATCAAGCAACTGTGTGAATTTATTGTTAAAAATGTGTATCTGAAAGGTCGTATCTATGTGCAGTATTCGAGAAGTTTAAAAGGTCACACGATAGCTCGAAATATTCTTCACAAATACTTAAACCATGATTTTTCTCATCCTGAAGAAGTTGAGAGGATATGCTTAAAAGATATCATGCGGCAAATTGAACAAATTCAGTTTTTAGAACTTAGTGGTGCAAAGTTAACAAATTTACCTCCTTATTTTAAATACCTGAAAGGCTTACAGCATTTAGATCTTTGCGCTAATAATTTAACTTCTCTACCTTCTGAACTTCAAGAATTGGTTAATTTACAAGAATTAAATTTGAATGGAAATCATTCATTTGAAGAACTGCCTTCTTTTTTAGACAACATGAATTTAAAAGTCATTAAAATTGGAAACACGAAGGTCAATAAAGCTTCTGTAAAACTCCAAGGTATTATTGATCCAGGTGCAATGATTCAAACATGGATAAAAATCTAAATATTCGCTCCCCCATTCCACCCTCTTCATCGGATAAGATTATAATAATTCTATATGCTTCACGCCATAGCCTATACTGCATCATCTAGCTCATTGATGTTTGTTTTTCCTTACGAGTCAAGTGGATGCAGGGGTTACGGGTGGTAAGCATAAGCTACCCTTCTTTTTATCAAATTGGTAAAGACAACTTAAGCGGCGGCCAGGATGTCGATATTTAAATTGATAAGAGTTTCCTAATATATTTAAAGTCCATGCATGTGATATAGCCACTTTTCATAAGACAATATACTCATAACCAGCGCTTCGTTTAATAATAATTTTAGCCATCTACTTCTTCTATTGCTCTTGCTAATTGGGGACCTCAAATAGCTTTTGAGCGACATTTTGCATTGTTTAAGGCTCAAGCTTTTTACACTTATCCTCTATCTCGGAAAAAGGGGCATTCATCAATCTCTCTCTAAGCCCTCATGATCCTCACTGTTTAAATCTTTTTTGATAAAAAGAATCAAACCCTGTGAAGAAGGTATTTCACTAGCAGCTGTTTTTTTATTCGTCTTCCAGCATACGCTTTTAATCTACTCTTTATGCACTCACGTACTTAATAAAACCCCTTTTGTTGAGCATAGGCGGATCTTTCAGAAGGTTGGGTATGTAGACTAAGTTTTTTAAGGCGTATTAAGTATCTTTCTATGATGGTAATATCTAAGATCTGATACCAGAATGGTTGTAAAAAGCTA
Organism: Neochlamydia sp. AcF84; assembly: GCF_011087585.1. Lineage (NCBI taxonomy): Bacteria > Pseudomonadati > Chlamydiota > Chlamydiia > Parachlamydiales > Parachlamydiaceae > Neochlamydia > Neochlamydia sp. AcF84. The sequence continues at coordinate 11,543 of NZ_VJOT01000012.1, read as the reverse complement.
TGGACACCCAACACAAGATTTTAGCACCCAAGCTTTTTAAGGAGTGTAAAAAGCAAGTTAGAGACTTATCCTTATGGATCCTAGAAAAAGATCTGTAGCACTATTTGATCTAGAGCTCATTAAAGATGTAGGGTCATGTAATGTACCTTCAGGAGAAGGGTGAATTTTTGCCGGTCAGGAGCTCTTTCAGGGTGCCTAGATGCTACTAAGATAGCCCATTAGATAGAATGCTGTAAACCTTGCTTAGATGCAACTTAAGATAATCACAAAGTTAGGTTGGCAGCGCGTAGTAAACGATTTTTTTTCAGTAGAAAAAGGCAGAGGGCGGGCAATTGATTAGCCGTGTAAAGGAAAAGGAGAGATTTCTTATTTATTAGCAAAAGGAAAAGCTTGCCTATAAGTTTGGGAAAATATTGCTGCCGAAAAAACGCCAGCTAGCGGAACCCTGGAGATAAGCTATTGAAATGAAAAATTTCTCCTTGGATCTATAGGCAACCAAAGCCTGGCAAAAGGACTGGAGCAGGATCACTTTTAGTGTAAAAAGAATAAGATGGCAGGTTAAATGAATCTCTTAGCTGCAAAGAAAGTTTCCGCAAAGTGTAGCTAAAGGAAAGAAAATATTAAGGATTAGCAAAAATTGTTAGTTGGCTAGATTTATAAATTGACCAAGGGGAAGATAGATTTAAGTGCCTCATTTTTTCAGCTATTTCTTTATCGGCTAACTCGTCTTATTTAATACCTTAAAAGGTTTCTTAGCACTCCTTAAGAGTACACAGATAGCTAATGAAAGATGATAAACCGTCTTGAACCTTATTCACAAAGTTAGAATGGTAATGATAAAATAACTTTTTTAAATCCTGTTGCTTGGATAGCGTGATGATGTTATCTTTTATTTTTTCTTTTAAACCATCTTCGACCAAACAATCTAGCTCTTCTTTAATTTGACCGATTATCGCAGCATATGAACGTAGATCTTTTTCCTCCTCTAGACCAATTGTTAATCTCAATGCAGACCAGCACTCAATTAAATTGGCATTCGCAAATCCAAAGCTTTGGCTCATGGTGACAGGTAGATTTTCATTGATATATCTAGCATACAAATAATACTGCATGATAACTACCAAAATATGTAAAAGTTGCTCATCCTCCTTTCCAAAAAGTTCTTTTTGAAAACCCTTCATGTGAATTCCTATCATCGGGACTTTTTCATCTCTATAACCGATTTGAATCAAAGGTTTTTTAGTATTATTCTTTTGAATGGAGCCTTGATTAGTACTGTCTTGTTTTTTTTCTATGACTAGTCCCTGTTTTTGTAATTCTTTATAAACAAAGTCAGTATTTTTTCTTATTTTTTCTAGATAATTTATGATATTTTCACTGCAATGTTTGAGCATAAGATGAAAAAACCAGAAAGCTTCTTTAGAAAAGTTATCGTTTGCACTACTTGTTAATAAACCTCTTAATAAATCGTCCGCAGATGTATCGGAACTATAAACTTGTACTATTCCGCCCGGAAATTTATCTAACCCAAGCTGCCCATACTTAGCTAGGCTGTTGGTTAAAATAAGAATTAATTTTCCTTCATTAATAGGGGTTGCAAATTCTTCTACTAAGCTGCGGACTTCTTCATGCATAAAAAACGTAGTGGCACAATCAAGGACCATCGCTAATGGACGTTTATCATTATGCGCAGCCGAGCTAGAAGCTCTTTTTTCTAAAATTTTTTTAATAATCTCTTTAACTTTTATTTCTTCTATGACAAGTCTCACTACCCGATTAGGATAGATATCTGTAAAGATAACATCATAATTTTCCAGGTTCGGAATTGTTTCAAAATTACTTAGTTGGGCAGTTTGACAGGAAAAACGTTCTTTTAAGCAATCTTTAAGGCCTCCTGTGCTCTCGCTGATTTCGTAGTAACTGTTGGTGTCAAATATTACAGAGGGCTTACAAGGCTCTCCATCAGGCTGAGAAGGTCCTTCAGCAAACATTTGCAAAAGACCTTCCGTAATGTTTCCAAAGCAAGCAATACCGCTTGTAAAAGTATATCCGTTGCTTATTACTCCTTCAGGAGTAGGTTGGGAATTTAGAACCTCAGGAATAGTTTCAATTTCTTCTCTTTTGTATAATATTTGAAGCTGTTGAAAATGTTCAAAAACAAGAATGAATTTGTTTTGGCAAGCTTGGAAATTACCATAGCTAAGCTGGCTAAGATGTTTTCTTATCTTGCTTAAACAATTAAATGCTGCTTTATAAATAAGAGGATTTTCTACTCTTATGACTGGCTTTGTGACGGCAAGCAGTTTATAAAGAAACTGCAAATAGTGTGAGGTAAGCGTCGAGTTTTCTACCGATTCAGATAAAGTTTCTACGTATTTAAAGAGTTCTTGATGGGTATTTATTACCTCCTTTAGAGTAATCTCACGCTCTTCTAACGGAGGAATCTCTAGGTAGGTTTCGTAAGCTTTTCTCTGGGGAAGAGGATAGTGGTCTAAAAGGGATGTAATTCTATAGCCTGTACGAATTAAAAGTTCTTTGAGTAATACAATATCAGGATACGCTCCGTGAGCTCCTTGAAGGCTTTTAAATGTATTTAAAAATTTCTTTAAGTTTTTTTTGTTATTGCCATGAAAAAAGTAGAGAGCCTGGCTATCAATTTTTAATACTACTCCAACAATTAAATGATTGTCCTTAGACACTCTATGTAAAATTTCCTTTATATTTTTGGTAGGGAGAATGGAGCTATTATGTTCATAGAACTTGAACGCTTCGGAATAATCTACAAAAGTAAAATCATTTTCTTCTGGTTTGTTGTTAATCTCTTCAAGGATATTCTTCAGATTGTTCGACTCAGCAGGAAGATAGCGTCCTTTTAAGATCTGACAGCAATTAATAATTAATTTTTCAAACTCATCATTTTTTATAAGGCTAATTTTGATATCTTTTAGCCAATCGTGCCGTTGCTTGATTACCCTAAGGAAAATCTTTACAATTGCCCCTCCATCTTCACGGTGATAATGAGGAGCATTATCGTCTATGTATTCGCTAAATGGATAGTTGTATTTATCCTGATCGAAATTGATTAAGGGCGTTTTTGCTGATTCTACTAAATAATGAAGGCACCAGACGTTGAGCTCAGTGATAATGATTTTAATTGACTCATCTTCTATTTTTTCTAGCGAGCAAATGAACTGCACGGTAGATAAAATTTTGTGGTAACTTTTATAAAATTTTTGATCCAAAAATTGGATATCAATTTTTTCAAGAGAGGGGTTTACGGCTAAGCTGAATTTTTTTTTGATAAAACTTTTCGTGATCTGAGTCATGTAATTGAATAAAAGATGGAGATTAGCTTGGCATTCATCAGGATCCTTTTTCCAAATAGGAGCAAGATAATTCGCAATTAAGGTAGGTTCAAGCTCTCCATTACTATCTACTAAATCTTTTTTTCCTAGCCAACGCACAAAGACTTTGCGAAGAAGAGGGTGCTCTACTTCGATTGTTCGCACAAAATTTTGGAAAAAAGCAGTAAGGTTTTGGGTGGGGTCTTTATCTCTCTCAGATGTAGGGAGGGTTTTATTTAGGTCGTGGCGATAATCTTCTAGTTGCTTGAGAAGAGGGTTAGAAGGATTCCAAGAAAAAATATTATTCATTACTACCTACAGTTATGGGGCCTAAAGTTGAATAAATGGTTGATATGTTGCCGCTTGTAGTTTTTTGGCTAGTGTTAAAGCAGTTTATATCTATACCATTCAAATTTGTAAAGAACTTAAATATCGTAATTATAAGATTTTTTTAATTTTCCCTAATTAGGATGATGGGCTTAAAAGTTATGCACGTGCCTTGAGGATTGGCTTGCTCACTTTTAATATAGATCAACCATATGCTAATTTTTTACTTAGCTTTAGAGAAGAGAGGATATGCTTTAAAAAGCCTTCTAGATACTTTGCTTGAGAGTAATTAATGCGTCATGTTGCCTGATGGATGCGTGAAGCGAGTTTTTAGAAAGTAATTAAAAATATCCATGCTGCGTCTATTAATCCTAGAATATATATCGCGCGCTAGGTTTATTCGCTAATCGCTAGCTGAAGGAGCTTTTAGGCAGGCTTAAGCTAGGAAGAGTTAAGCAAAAGGGGTATTTACTTCTATAATTACTTTCTTTCTATGGAATGATGAGGCACAAATCAAGTAGCTTTAATTATTAATAAATTAAGTCGCCATCTTTAAGAAGGCTAGTAGAGTGAAAATTAAGAGATTGTAGACGCAAAAGTATGACTTAAAGATAATGATTATAGAGCTACAAAAATTTATTAAAGATAACGTTTTGTCAAATGTTTTATTAAGTTAAAAAGTTAATGGTACAACTAAGAGGCTTGCTAATGAAAGGCACGATTATTTGCTAAGAAAGGTTTTTAGATAACAAGATCAGCTTTTGTCTCAGAAATTTAGAGCATCTACTAAGAACATAGCAAAGAAATTTATTAGCCAAGAAGTGGGGTTTAAGATGAGAGGGAAAGGAATAAAGCCTAGCAGAAAAAGATAAGCGAAAAATGATACGAGGATAAGATATAGATATCTTAAGGAATGAATAAAATGAAGGGAGATCGATAGTCTTTTTCTATCGATCTCCTCTTCATTACTTACTAAGAAGTGCTTTACGGCTCAACTTAAGCTGGCCACGTTCGTTGATATCTAAAACTTTTACAGAAATTATTTCTCCTTGTTTGACATGATCGGCTAAGTTTTCAATGCGTGTATGTTCAAATTCAGAGATATGGCATAACCCTTCTTTACCCGGTAAAATTTCTATAAATGCTCCGAAAGCTACTACAGAGGTAACTTTACCTGTATAAGTCCTACCTATTTCTACTTCAGCTGTTAGGCCATGAATAATAGCTTTGGCTTTTTCAATACCTTCTAAGTTTGTAGAGGCTATGCTAATCAAGCCATCATCGTTGATATCAATTTCTACCCCGGAGGCTTCGATAATAGCTCGAATTTGTTTTCCTCCTGGACCTATCACTGTGGCAATCTTACTAGGCTTAATCTGCATGGTTTCAATACGCGGGGCATAGATAGACATCTGGGGTTTGAAAGTAGGACAAACTTCCAACATCTTGTTAAGGATGTGAATTCTACCCTCTTTAGCTTGATTTAGAGCCGCTTGCATAATAGCTGGGGTAATTCCTTCTACTTTGATATCCATTTGGAAGGCTGTGATGCCATGCTGGTCACCAGCAATTTTAAAGTCCATGTCGCCTAAAGCATCTTCGATTCCCAAAATGTCAGACAAAATTTTATAATGCCCCTCTTCTAAAATCAGTCCCATGGCAATTCCTGCAATTGGACGTTTAATAGGTACTCCTGCATCCATCATAGAAAGGCAGCCTGCACATACTGTAGCCATGGAGGAAGAACCATTAGATTCTGTAATGGTGGATTCTAAGCGCATGGTATAAGGAAAGATATCTCGAGTAGGTACAATAGCTGACAAAGCTCTTTCTGCTAATTTTCCATGGCCAATTTCACGGCGTCCTGGAGAGCCTATGCGTCCCACTTCTCCTACAGAGAAGGGAGGGAAGAAATATTGAAGATAAAATCTACGGCTACTCTCTTCATCGAGATCCTCGTATCTTTGCGACATAGCTTCCCCACCTAACGTACATACACCTACTGCTTGCGTCTCACCACGTGTAAATAGTGAACTGCCGTGCGTACGAGGCAGAAGGCCTTGTTCGATATCAATCGAGCGAATCTGTTTACTGTCACGTCCATCGCTACGGATATCTTCTTCTAAGATCATTTTACGCATGTATTTAGACTGAATATCTTTAAGAGCCACATTAACCTGGTTAACGGAATATTTAGGTTCTTCTCCTTCAGGTAAAAGGGTATCTACCACAGCTTTTCTCATAGCATTCAATTTTTCTTCACGATCTTGCTTAAGATTGCTTCTTAAAGCAGGTTCTAAAAGAGGTCTAGCAAGTTTTTCAACTTCTCCCATGAGTTCTTTAGGCAAGCTTTTAAGAGTGGTCAGATTTTTTTCTTTACCAATCTCTTTTTGCCAATTGTGTAGGGCTTGGCAAATAATTTTGATACTATTGTGGCCTACTTCAATGGCTTCCATGAGTTGATCTTCGGTCAGAAAATCACAATGACCTTCGATCATAAGAATGGCATTTTCGGTTCCCGCTAGCATTAGGTCTAATTTAGATTTTTTCATCTGTTCTTGAGTAGGGTTGACAAGCCACTTCCCATCTATTAAACCAACACGTACACCAGCTACAGGTTTTAATAAGGGAATATCGGAGAGTACTAAAGCGGCTGAAATGCCACAGATTGCCAAGGGCTCTGTCATATTAATGCCATCATAAGACCAAACGTAGGACAATAGTTGAACTTCGTTATAATAGCCCTCGGGAAACATAGGACGTATTGGACGGTCTATAAGGCGTGAAATAAGGGTTTCTTTCTCAGATGGGCGTCCTTCTCTTTTTATAAAGCCGCTAATCGTTTTACCTACCGCAGAAAATTTTTCTTGGTAATCAACTTTCAAAGGGAAAAAATCAATATTATCAGCCGCGTTAGCTGCCGCACAAGCGCTATTAAAAAGATAAGTTTCGCCTGCTTTTATTAAAACAGCCCCATTGGCTTGTTTACCAATTTTTCCTGTTTCAAAAATTAGTTCTTGCTCGCCTACTTTAACCTTCATGAGGTGTGGTTGCATATTATACTCCTAAAATGTAGTTTGAATTTATTGATAGGTCGAAGGCAAAAAAAACGCACATAATTTTATGCTATTTTTCCAGCAAGCGTCATCGAAGATGATAAAGAAGGCTAACAGATAGAACTCAGAAAACATACTTTAAATGATGGATTTAAAGCGCGATTTCTGATTTCTATAATCTTTAAAATTCTCCTTAAACTTGAGGCCTTCTTAGGAATAAAGGGTCTTAAGCTTAGATTAACAAGGGCAGTGGTATGGGCCATCTGCCCTACTTAATATAAAGCTTTTTGCGTTATTTTCTTAATTTTAACTTTTTAATAAGCGACAAATAGCGCAAAGTGTCGGTTGAGTTTAAATAATCCAATAAACGTCTTCTTAGGCCAACATGCTTAAAGAGAGCTAGCCTAGAAGCGTGATCTTTAGGAGAACGCTTAAGGTGCTCATTTAATTCAGCAATACGCTCTGTTAAAATAGCGATTTGGACGTCAGCGGAGCCTGTGTCTTTTTCATGAAGCTGAAATTTTTTTGTAATCTCTTCTTTCGTTCCTTTGTCTAGAGACATTCAGAAAATCCCCCGTTTAAGTTTAAAGTCCGACCATAGTTATGGGGACTTAATATATTAAAAAAATGTAAATCTATTTTTCTCACTCTATCATCCCATCTTACCTAGGTAACTATTAAAAATCAAGAGCAATCTTCTTAGGGTGGGAGGGAGCCATGACGAATAAAAGGAGAAATGTAAAAGAAAAAAGAAGAAAAGAGGCTTTTAGGATGAAGGGTCTATTTCATGGCTTTTAAATTAAACCCATTAATAAAAGGTTCTCTTCTTGCATTTTCTCTGTTAAATTGGTAGATTCTTGAACCGTGCATAATCAAAACACCCTTTTAAGGAATTACTCTATGCTGAAAGACGCCACTTATAAAGAAAAATCTACATTGTTAATATCATGGATGCCTCAAATCATTGAAGAGGTAAAAAAAGACCTTAAACACGAGCATCTTAAAAACGATTTTAAATTTGTAAAGAAATATTTTTTAGGTAAAAATTTAAACAAGCTAACAAATGAAGAGATAGTGAAGGCTTATACCTTAGCTTTAGAGCAAGAAGAAAATGGAGAAAAAATTGCTGAGTTTATCATCAATCGATGGCTTCTCAAGAATGCCGAGCTTTATGATTATTTTGAACGGGCCTTGTTGCAAATCTCCAATGATTTTACCCAATTAACTGAAATTGATACAGATAAATCGCAAGAGATAGTGGAGGGTGCAGTTAGCCAATATGGGGCTGTACGTACTTATCTTTTTTCCGTTATGAATTCGGTAGTATTTCCTAAAGAAATTTATGAAAAGCTCAATAAGCTTGCTGAAGAAGAACAAAAAGCCTTAGCAGCTGTAGGAAATGCCCAGGACGAACATTCAAGCCAACAATCTTTAAAAGATTATTATGAAAAGCAATTAGCTCGCTTAGTGGATAAGTATGAGAAAAAACTGATTGGAATGCAAAAAAAATATATTCAAGATACAGAATCTTTGAAAAAGCAAATGGCATTACTACAGAAAAGATTGAATGGATAACTATGCTTTTTCCCTTTACGTTTAAGCCCCAGTCAGAAGATGAAAAATTTATGCTTGAAGCTTTGAAAGAGGCCTGGAAAGCTTTTAAACAGGGGGAAGTTCCTGTCGGAGCTGTTTTGGTGCATGAAGGACAAGTAATCTCGAGGGGATATAACCAAGTAGAACTACTCAAAGATGCTACTGCCCATGCAGAAATGCTATGCATTACTGCAGGGGAAGTGGCAATAGAGAACTGGCGATTGACTGATACTACACTTTACACCACCATAGAACCTTGTTGCATGTGTGCAGGAGCTATGTTTTTATCAAGAATTTCCACGCTGGTATGGGGCGCGCCTGATTTAAGGCATGGGGCTAATGGGAGTTGGATGAATGTGTTTGAGAAGGTTCATCCTACGCATAATCTCAACATTAGGAGAGGCGTTCTAGAGGAATATGGAGCCGCCCTCATGCGTGATTTTTTTAAAAAATGTCGCCAAGAAAAAAAAGCTTTGGCTGGCGAGTAGCTAGATTGCTTATTTAAAAATTAAAGAAGCACTTAAAGAAGTCGAGCCTCGACCGATAAAAACTTATTCATATCTTTCATGCTTGCAAATCCTAATTTTCATAAGCGGTCACGGTGTATATCAATCACTTTTGATAAATAAAATAATTTCTAGGGTATATACTGGCTTAGTTATACATTAAATAGCATACAACCCTCATACGAGCAGCTATTGACAGAGAATGCAGAGCTAAAAGCTACGGTAAATAGAGTGGAAAAGGTAATCACCAAGCTTGAAACGCGCATGGCTCAGTTGGAAGAGCAGCTTAATCAAAATTCTAAAAATAGTTCCAAGTCACCATCGACAAATCAAAAAGTTAATTATTCACTATTACCTCAAGCAGAAAATCGACCTTATCGTTCTGGTGCTAGCCCTATTTTAAGAAATGCAAGCTTTTAATAAGCGATAAGAGGAAAAAAATATGATTTCTTTGAGAGCAAGCGATTTTGATAGGTGACTTCTTAAAGCTAGCATTTTGCTTTATCGAATGGTGATACTCTTCTATGCGCCATAGTTTGTGTTAGATTTATAGATGGGGGCAAAATCATGATTTTAAGTCGTGAGTCATAATAGGGAGAATGCTTGTAGAGCCCTCTTTGTTATTGAAGATCTTAGCGATTAAAGCTACAAGCAAAGCTAGCTAACTCTTTCGTGCCAAACTACCCTTTTATCCCCATCTTTGAAATTAAACCTATTTAAATTCTGCTACTGGCCTTTTTTCCTTAAATAGTAATCAACGATTTATGCAAGAGAAAAAATTTACTTAAGTTTGTTTTTCTAAGCTTCTTAAAATTAGCTCAAAAAGCTTCAATGAGGTTTAAATTTAGAGAATAAGGTAATAAAAATAAGATTTCACAACACTTCCATAGGCTTCCAGGGCAGCCTTCGTGATGCTTGTGTTTCTAAAGTCCTTTACCAAGCTCTCTGCAACTTGGGGGCGGCTTGCTTCTTAAGCTTTTTGGAGGGCCCTGTAGCAAAAACCTCTTTGAGGTTTTTCAGCGCGTATCGGTAAGGCCTACAAATTGTCATGGAATAAGTTTTCTCTCATTTAAAAACGAAGCGTATAGTGCGCAAAGTTTAAATCTTTAACATTCCAGGGAAATTGCATGAAGATTTTATTTACCATTTAGTATTTCCATCATGTAGTCTCGATTCCACCCGGCTTTTGCTCTCTTGCCCTTGATTCCTGCTTTTGTTTTTGTATCAGCTTTTAATAAATTCATTGTACATCTTTTCAAAACAGATAGATTTTCGGGACCGTGGTCTTTACGGACTTTGCTCTTATCTTCCCCATAAGAAACATCTAATTGCCAATGAACTTTGTGGTGAGTCGACCTATGGAACTTCCCCACAAGCCTCTCGTAGAACGGTACAGGAACCTCTCGATTCATACCGCTCCCAATTAAGCAAACGCTCCTATCATTCCTTTATTCCAGTGTACAAATAACTCTGGGGTTTCCTTTACTATCTTTTCTATAAAGATAGTCGTTCTTGTTTTATGACCTGCAAGTTCCTTGTATTTACGCATTCCCCAAGCCACTAGTGTCTTATTAAAATGTCTGCAGAATTGGTATAGAGCTGATGGAGAATATTTCCCATAGTATGCCAGCCATCCTCTAATAACTGGATTATACATTTTGGCTATATCTCCAAGTTCTAAATCTGTTCTATTTCTTATATTCCATTGCCTAATGGTTGCTTTCATAGATTTTAGCGCCGCTTGGCTTACTGCTGGTGTAAAACTTATAAACATGCTACTTCGTTTGCTGTTTTTGACCAGTCTTGGCCGAAAGGTATAGCCTAGAAAATCAAATTTGGTTTCCTTGTACTTTCCCTTGCGGCTTCCATCTTTACAGTAAATAATCTTTGTTTTATCTGGATGAAGCATCAAACTACATTCTTCAAATCGTTTCTTTAGATTTGTTAGAAGGTGTTGAGCGTCTTGTTCTGTGTTACAGTGTATTAATCCATCATCAGAATACCTACACCATGGCATGCTAGGATATTTCCTTGTCATCCAGGTGTCAAATACATAATGAAGAAATAGATTGGCAAGCACTGGACTAATCACTCCTCCTTGGGGCACTCCTGCATTTCTTGTCACAAGAATTCCATCTTTTAATTGAAGAGGTGCTTTTAGCCATCTTTCGATGTATAAAATAACCCATTTGTTATCTGTATGTTTTCTTACTGCTTTCATTAGAAGGTCATGGTCTATATTGTCAAATAGGCCTTTAATATCAAATTCCAGCACCCAATCGTATTTCCAACATCTTTGCCTAGTGATTCCTACAGCATCTAAAGCTGATCTATTCGGCCTATATGCATAAGAATTTTGGTGAAAATGGGGCTCTACTATAGGTTCAAACATCAGCTTTACAATCATTTGAGCTATTCTGTCACTTACTGTAGGTATTCCCAAGATTCTTTCTCCACCACTTTTCTTTGGTATTGAAACGGCCTTTACAGGCGGTGGAAAATAGCTTCCCGAGGACATTCGGTTCCAGATTTTATAAAGATTGCTTTTAAGGTTTCGATCGAAATCCTCTAGCGTTTGCTGATCTATGCCAGCTGCTCCTGCGTTTGCTTTTACAAGTTTATAGGCCTCCATAACAAGTGTTTTAGAAATAATAAAAGGTTTTGTTTCACTCACGATTTCCTCCTAGAAATCTAGTTGAATAATGAATGTTACCACT
>NZ_VJOT01000011.1 GCF_011087585.1 Neochlamydia sp. AcF84 | reverse complement strand
TAGCTTTCCCTGTAGCTTTGATTACAAAGATCTTCAAGAACGAAGACGGCTCTACAGGCATTCTCCACATCGTGACTAACGATCTAAATCATGAGGCTGGCCGAATCTATGAAATCTATCACAAACGATGGCGCATAGAGGGTGCGCCGCAGGCGCACAAAGAAATTAAACATAAACTAAAAGCTTTGTGCATAAGCTGTACAAATGATGGAGAAGACCCTCCGAAGTCGGTTTTCAGGAACGGGCTTCAAACCACCTTAAGCTGCTGTTATTAAGAGTAATGGTAGTGAGCATTAAGGAAAAGTCGAGATAAAACTCGGAAGGTATGAATCAGAAAGACGAATAAACCTGAACCATTGTGGATGCGTCGTAATCCACAAAATTGATGTCAAAAGCAGGGGCGTTTCGATCTTCTGTAAAGAATCTACAAGATACCTGATTACTGTGTAGATGGCATCCGGCGTATAGATGGCGTGAGTCTGATTTGGGCGTTTGTATGGAACTGCGGGAACCAGCTGCTTGGATGATAAGGGAGAAATTTAAATGACAAAAATCATAAGAATGAGAGTACCGATGCCAAGAACTGGGGCGGAACAACCTGTAGTAGCAAAGAAGGCTGGTAATGCGGCTGGAGCAAAGAGGTTGGATTAAGTGGTAACATTCATTATTCAACTAGATTTCTAGGAGGAAATCGTGAGTGAAACAAAACCTTTTATTATTTCTAAAACACTTGTTATGGAGGCCTATAAACTTGTAAAAGCAAACGCAGGAGCAGCTGGCATAGATCAGCAAACGCTAGAGGGTTTTGATCGAAACCTTAAAAGCAATCTTTATAAAATCTGGAATAGGATGTCCTCGGGAAGCTATTTTCCACCGCCTGTAAAAGCGGTGGCAATACCAAAGAAAAGTGGTGGAGAAAGAATCTTGGGAATACCTACAGTAAGTGATAGAATAGCTCAAATGATTGTAAAGCTGATGTTTGAACCCACAGTAGAGCCCCATTTTCATCAAAATTCCTATGGATATAGGCCGAATAGATCAGCTTTAGATGCTGTAGGGATCACTAGACAAAGATGTTGGAAATACGATTGGGTGCTGGAATTTGATATCAAAGGTCTATTTGATAATATAGACCATAGCCTTCTAATGAAAGCGGTAAGAAAACATACAGATAACAAATGGGTTATTTTATATATCGAAAGATGGCTGAAAGCACCACTCCAACTAGAAAATGGAACCCTTGTCCAAAGAACAAAGGGTACACCTCAAGGGGGAGTAATCAGCCCCGTGCTTGCGAATCTATTTCTTCATTATGTATTTGACGCATGGATGACAAGGGATCATCCTGACATACCATGGTGTAGATACGCCGATGATGCACTAGTACATTGTAAAACGGAACAAGAAGCAAAGCAGATTCTACATATGCTTGAAAAGCGAATGGAAAAATGTAGCTTAACACTACACCCAGATAAAACAAAGATTGTCTACTGCAAAGATGTAGATCGTAAAGGAAAATACAAGGAAATCAAATTTGACTTCCTAGGATATACCTTTCGGCCAAGAGTGGTCAAAAATAGCAAACGCAATAGCATGTTTGTAAGTTTTACACCAGCCGTAAGTAAAACAGCGTTGAAATCTATGCAAGCAACCATAAGGCAATGGAATATAAGAAATCAGACAGGTTTGGAGCTTAAAGATATAGCCAGAATGTATAATCCAATCATCCGAGGATGGTTAGAATATTACGGGAGATATCGGCCAGCAGCTTTATATCAAATCTGTCGCCATTTTAATAAGTCATTAATCACATGGGCTATGCGCAAATACAAGAGACTTGCAGGTCACAAAACAAGAGCAATCACCTTTATGGAAAAAATAGTTATGAGAAACCCAGGACTATTTGTACATTGGAAAAGAGGGATGATAGGAGCGTTTGCTTAATTGGGAGCGGTATGAATTGAGAGGTTTCTGTACCGTTCTAAGAGAGGCCTGTGGGGAAGTTCCACAGGTCGACTCACCAATATCACAAATCAATAAAGCAAAATGCTAGCCTTGAGAAGTCACCCACCAAAATTGCTCGCTCTCAAAGAAATCATATTTTTTCATCTCTTATCGCTTATTGCAAGCTTGAATTTCTTAAAATTAAAACCTTACTTAATCACTTTGCTTTAAAATATAAGTTAATCCTTAAAGCCAATCAGATGGCCTATCAAGAACTGCAAAATTTCGATTAGGTCATCTGTCTTTTTTTATAGATTTTTTTTTAAATTGAAAATCTATTAAAAAAGCTGGCGTTCACCTTTATAATGTTATTGATACAAAA
>NZ_VJOT01000010.1 GCF_011087585.1 Neochlamydia sp. AcF84 | reverse complement strand
TTGCAGAAATTGGGCAGCTGTCTCAGCTACAAGGGCTTTACTTAAATGAAAACCAGCTCACCGCTCTGCCTGCCGAAATCGGGCAATTGTCTCAGCTGCAAGAGCTTGAATTAGCGGAAAATCCTTTGAAAGATATTCCAGAAAAAATAAGGCAGCGTTTTCCCTTGTAGAATAGCCATAAGTAATTTTTAAATTGGGAGGGGCTAAAATGAAATAAAAAACTTTTAGCTATCTTATCTTTAAACAAGTAATCTGCACTTAAATCAAAGCCAGCTCACCAGCCTTTCTATAGAAATTTGAATCTTTAAGGAATTTTGATACCTGCGCACGTGCTACCTGGTCAATGTGATCTTTTCCTAAATTTTTCAAAGCTTGAATCAGAAGACCTTCTCTAGTTCTCGCAAAAGACATAATTTTTTTCGTGGTCTTTTTAAGAATAATTTCTTGATTACCAATTTGGACTTTTCTGGAGGGGCCTTCGGTTAAAAACATGACACCACCAGGAACTTGTAAAGAAAGGCCCACTAAATTGGCAGCATGAGCTCCGGCAAGTTGAATTTGAACCCCATTTTTTTCCGCAATAGCCTTAGCAACTTCATTCAAATCTGGGGGGGAGTGTGCTCAGTAGATCATGTATTTTGGGGTAATCATAAACGCCTTGATCGAGCCGACGGATGATGTTTTGTTTTTGAAGCTGTGAAAGAGATTTTCGAATAGAGGTAACACTACCCAGATCTGAAAAGTGCATGGGCGTAAAACACCAACCGCGGCCTTGCTCAATAATCCTATTTTTTACTGCGATTTCGATACTTTGGCGCATTTCGAGTCTCTCTTTTTCACAAAAAGATGCTATTTTTGTGAATTACTAGAATCGTTTATGAAAACGGTTAGAGTGTTTATTTTAAACCCAGGGAAAGTGTGTTAGTATCTTGAGCCATATAAAGGGAATAAAATCGCTACAGTTAAAGCAAAAATTTTCTTTGAAAAGCGGTTCTGGGTAAAAACTTTTGAGCGGACCGATAAAGCAGGGTAGGCAATTGCAAGGACTATCTTGGGTGGTGAACCGTCTGATCCTGAGATTCATAAGTTTGTTCTTAATCATTATCCTGAAATAAAATTTGGAGAAGTTAAGGAAATCAACATTCAAATCCTGCGCATGAATCCAAAGAGAGTACAAAGAGAAGTCCGCCGTGAAATGGCAAGAATGAAGGAAACGACACAGCCTTCAACTTTAGCACAAGATTACAGGCGAGGAGGGCTTGAGAAGAAAAGAAAGAAAATTATTAGCAGTGCCGAAAAACAAGATCGCAAAGATGATCAATTTGCACTCAAGCAAAAAAAAAGAAAAAGAGAAGCATCGAGGGCATTACTAAAGCGTTATCATCGCTAAGGAATAACTCAAATTATATGAATTAACTTTCCTGTTTTTTGAAGAGCCTTTCTCTGGGCTGTCCATGCCCACCATGAAATAGGTTCTCCCGTCTTAGCTTCATGTATAATGGCGGCAAATACGTCCCACACACAAGGATCATGACGTTTTCCTGTTAACCTTTCTAATTGTTCGAACAATTGAGTAGCATCATGATGAATTAAGTCTTCGACTAAATGAATATTCAGAATGCTTAAATCCCGTAAAGTTGCTTTCCCAACATTTTTTAGATCTTTAAGATTCTTTTTTTTGACAGACATTTGCTATTCCTTTATTGCATTGCAAATTTCGACAATGAAACCATTATTGTCACGGACATAAGAAACGATTTGACCCCACGGTTTTTGAGCAGGTTTAAGAATTTCTACTGCTCCAGAATCAATCGCGTGTTGAAATTGCTTCTCCACATTATCGACTATAAACGCAATTTCAGCACCAGCAGCTAGTTCTTTTTGGCGATTTGGCCGAAATTGATGGGAAGCCATCACAACATCTTCGTCAGCAAATGCTAAAATTGTTTGGCCTGTTTCCATTTCTGCATATTGATTGCTTTCATGAATAAATCGAAGCTTTAGCTTAAAAGCTTTTTCGTAGAAAGAAACTGTTGTGGGCACGTCTTTGACATAGATAATAATGTAACCGAGATGCATGTTAGGCCTAAGAATTAATTTTTTTTATGAAAACATTAGCAATAAAGCTTCATTTTTTACTCCAGAGTGACAATATTTTGGGAAATTGACGCGCTTTCTCTATGAGTCACAGAGGTCACCCTTGTCACAGTGGATATAGCAGAAGATGCGGAAAAACGAAATAGTTGTATGCTGTTTTCATCCAGTTTAGTGCGTAATTGGGCTTTATGTACTTGAAATTTCCGTTGAATTTTTTTGATGCGCAAGCCTCTGAAAATAAAAAGCTTCACTCCTAAAAGTGAAGCTTAATAATCAGTTGGAGGTGGAGAGAATCGAACTCTCGTCCTGAGCAAACTACATAGTGACCACTACATGCTTAGTGTTCTGAAAATAAGTAGGTTCCGCTGCAGAACACGCCACTGGAAACTACTCGCCTCAATTAATCTTGAGTTTAAATTTCTCTAAGGCTGGAGAAACTTAGCTCATACCAAGAAAATGACAGTAGACTCTAAAATCCTCGGTCCAATTTCAGACTACTGCGCAAGCACTGCAATTAAGCAGCGCGTGCTACGACTTCAAAGTTAGCTTCAGCCACAGGGCTAAAGTCAACAGCGATTACGTTTGTGCTTGTTTTGGCACTTAATTGTTCACCGGCTTTTTTAGGAGGCCAACCGATACCCTCCGCATGCAATCAATACCTCGCTTCCCAGTCGAAACCATGACACCCCCGAAAGATGGATGTTTGATAAAACTGTAAGGGCAGTATTGCCTTTTCTTAATCAAAGAATAACGAAAAAAAAAATAAAATAGAAGCAAATTTTTTACGTGAAGGAGAAGAAACAAGATGCTTGCTAGACATTTTCGAGAGAAAATATTATTATTTTTGCCTATGGCTTCGAAAACAATTTTATATTACTTAGTAGGTTAGCGAATGTTTGCAGAAATTCTTCCAGAAAGTTTTGACGAGCGTGAAAAAAGAATTCTTGAATTTTGGAGTGTAAATAAAATTTTCACAAAATCGGTAGAAGAAAATCGAGATAAACCTCTTTTTGCTTTTTATGATGGTCCTCCTTTTGCTACAGGTCTTCCTCATTATGGTCATTTATTAGCAGGCACCATTAAAGATGTAGTTTTGCGTTATAAAACCATGAAAGGATTTTGCGTGCCTCGGCGTTTCGGCTGGGATTGCCACGGTCTTCCTGTGGAAAATGAGATTGAAAAAATGCATAACCTCTCGGGTGGAGATGCTATTCAAACTTTTGGGATAGCTAATTTCAACGAGGAGTGTAGAAAAATTGTTTTACGTTATACTGAAGAGTGGAAAACGATTGTCCAGCGTATGGGGAGATGGGTTGACTTTGATCAAACTTATCGAACGATGGATGTGAATTTTATGGAATCGGTATGGTGGGTCTTTCAGCAGCTTTATAATAAAGGGCTGGTTTATGAGGGCTATAAAGTCATGCCTTATTCTGCTAAGCTAGGAACACCACTTTCTAATTTTGAAGCAGGCGAAAATTATAAAGAGGTAGATGATCCTGCTTTAACTCTAGCTTTTCCTTTGCTAGATGAACCTCATACAGCTATTTTAGCCTGGACCACTACTCCCTGGACGCTTGTTTCTAATTTAGCTCTCATGGTAGGGCCTGAGATAGACTATGTAAAAATCCTACACATTGCCTCTGCCCAACACTACATTTTAGCAAAGTCTAGGCTCTCGGCTACTTTTAAGAGTGAAAGCGAATATGAAATATTAGAAGAAATGAAGGGTAGGGACTTAGCAGGTAAAAGTTATAAGCCGCCTTTTAAATATTTTGCTGATAGAGCGAGCCATGGAGCTTTTCGTATAATTCTTGAGGATAGCGTGTCGGTAGAAGAGGGCACGGGAATTGTTCATGCAGCCCCTGCTTTTGGAGAAGTAGATTTCTATGCGTGTCAAAGAGAGGGCATAGAGATTGTGTGTCCCGTCGATAGCAATGGACTTTTCACTAGTGAAATTCCTGAATACCAAGGATTATTTGTTAAAGAGGCGGATAAAGAGATCATTAAGCACTTAAAGAAAGAGGGTATAGTCTTTTCTCATGGTGTCTGCCGCCACCGCTATCCTTTCTGCTGGCGATCTGACACTCCTCTTATTTATAAAGCTGTAACTACCTGGTTCGTAGCTGTAGAAAAAATAAAAGACTCGTTGGTAAAAGCTAATGAGCAAATTCATTGGACTCCCTCGTATGTTAAGCATGGGCGTTTTGGTAAATGGTTAGAAGGTGCTAGAGATTGGGCTATCAGTCGAAATCGCTACTGGGGGACTCCTATTCCTATCTGGCGCGCAGACGATGGAGAGATGCTTGTTATCGGAAGCATTCAAGAGCTAGAAACCAAAAGTGGGACTAACATTAAAGACTTACATCGACATTTTATTGATCAGCTAACTCTCACCCACAATGGAAAAGTTTTTAGACGTATCACCGAAGTCTTCGATTGTTGGTTTGAGTCGGGCTCTATGCCGTACGCGCAAAATCATTATCCCTTTGAAAATCAAGAGCTTTTCCAGAAGATATTTCCTGCAGATTTTATTGCAGAAGGTTTAGATCAGACACGCGGTTGGTTTTATACGTTAACTATTCTATCCACCGCCCTTTTTGATCAGCCAGCATTTAAAAACGTTATTGTGAATGGAATCGTCTTGGCAGAGGATGGGGCAAAAATGTCCAAGCGCTTGCGCAATTATCCTGATCCTAGCCTTGTCATTGAGCGTTTTGGCGCCGATGCGGTTCGTGTCTATATGATGCATAGTCCGGCAGTACGTGCCGAAGACCTTTGCTTTGTGGAATCAGGGGTGGAGCTTATCTTACGTCAAGTAATGCTGCCTTTATGGAATGCTTATAGCTTTTTTATCACCTACGCACGTATCTATGGCTGGCGCCCTTGTGGTCAGCTGAAAAAGCCCGTCGCTATTATCGATCGATGGGTAATCTCGCTTCTAAATAAGCTTATCAAACAAGTAGAAGTAGGAATGGATGATTATAACCTTAGCCATGGTATCGAGCCTACAATTTATTTCATTGAGCAGCTGACTAATTGGTATATCAGACGTTCGCGCCGCCGCTTCTGGGAAGAAAAAGCGTCTAATGATCGTAATGAAGCTTTTGCCACTCTTTATCATGTTCTATTGACCTTTACGAAGGTGGCAGCACCTTATATTCCTTTTATGAGCGAAGCTATTTATCAGAATCTGAGAAGTGAAGAAATGCCTCAATCCGTTCACCTTTGTGCTTATCCAGAATATAATGAGCAGATGCGTGATGAGCAACTGGAGGCCGCCATGGCTGCGGTACAAAGTACGGTAAGTTTAGGCCATGCTTTAAGAAAAGAGCATAAGCTTAAAGTTCGACAACCGCTGGCGAAGGCTCATATTATTTCCGCTGATAGCGTGACTCTTCAATTTTTAAAAGAGCAACAGCACCTGATTGCCGATGAACTCAATGTGAAAATAATCGAATTTGCCGAGAAAGAGTCTTCATTTGTTAATCTTAAAGCTAAGCCTAATTTTCGCATCTTAGGCAAAAAAGTGGGTAAGTTAATGAAAGCTACTCAGCAAGCAATTGATGCTTTTAATCAAGAACAATTATCTACCTTATTGAAAGGTCATTCGCTTCCTTTAATCATAGAAGAGACAGAAGTAGTGTTGACTTCGGAAGATGTTCAGGTTGAACGCCAGGTTTTTGAGGGCCTAGCTGGAGCTAATGAAGGATCGATCACTATTGTTTTAGAGACAGCTTTAAATGAAGAGCTTTTAATGGAAGGGATTGCCAGGGAGCTCGTGAATAAAATTAATACAATGCGGCGAGAAGCTAATTTAGAAGTGACTGATCGCATTCACGTAAATATAGAAACAACCGAACGAGTAAAGCTAGCTTTTGAGCATTATAAAGAATATGTGCAACAAGAAGTATTGGCGGTTACTGTAGAGTTTAACGAATCCCCTGAAGGCGATGATTGGGATATTAACAATGAGCCGGCTAGGATCTATTTAAATAAGGCCCATGCTGCTTGAACACCTCTTGGCTCTACTTTACACCCTTGCTCCTTTCCTCTTAAGGTAAGGGAGTAAGGCAGTGCCCATTCATTCGTTATGGGTGAAAGGGAGGTGAGCCAGCTGCTTCTGTCCATAAATAGTGAATGATTTATATTTTGATTAGAATAGATGTTTGTCTATAAAAATTTAAAGTGGCAGCTTAGCAGCAGGTAATATGTTTTAAAAGACTTTCCTCCTTATTTTAAAAAGAACTGAATGATTACCGGCTCCTTTTTTACCTAATGACATACCTTACGTACAGATAAGCTGAAAAGATTATTTTATAGTTATGACTTTTTCCTTGAAAAAGGCTATAAGCTATCTGATGGTGGTTTGTTTTAATCAGAAGTTTGTCAGTGAGTTTTGCTTTAAGGGGAGGCTATGAGAGCTTCCTCGGTAGCAAAAAGAAACAGCAAATAGTGTTTATAAAGCTCAAAGCGGGCACGTTTTTTTAACAAAGATAAACGCTAATAGAAAATATTTTGGAAATCTGGCTTTTTTAATTCTGTAGCTGTAGATTTTTATAGCTTGAGAGTAATATTTCTATTCCTTAAAATACATTCTTTAAAACTCGGATCGTTTAGCTTAAAAAGGAATCATCATTTGTTAAAAGAGCTTCTCCAAAAAGAAAACTGTTATTTAAATTATTTTTTTGAAAAGATCGATTTATCTGTTGCTGAGATTGTTGTACAGTCTTTAAGAGATTGCCAGGGAGTTATAGTTTTCTCAGGTGTAGGGAAAAGCGGTTTAGTAGCAGAAAAAATTGCTATGACCATGACTTCTACCGGCTCACGAGCTTTATTTATTTCCCCCACAAACGCTTTACATGGCGATATAGGCATAGTTTCTGAAAAAGACGTATTTGTTTTTCTTAGTAAAAGTGGAGAGAGTGAAGAACTTTTATCTCTTATCCCTACTTTGCGTAATCGGCGAGTAAAAATTATAGGGATTGTCTCCAATGCAAAAAGCCGTTTAGCTAAAGCTAGTGATATATATATCGATCTTCCTTTGCAGCAAGAGCTTTGCCCGTTTGATATAGTGCCGACTACGTCTGCTGTTATACAGCTTATATTTGGAGACATTCTGGCTGTTGCCCTCATGCGCATGAAAAATTTTAGTTTGGAAGAATATGTTAAAAATCATCCTGCAGGTAGGATTGGTAAACGCATCTCGCTTAAAGTGTCTGATTTAATGATCACCGGCTCTAGCCTTCCTATATGCAAGCCTCAAGATAAATTGGTAAATACTCTTGTAGAATTATCTAATAAACGTTGTGGTTGTGTATTAGTGATTGACGAAGCTGAAATTCTACAGGGGATATTTACTGATGGAGATTTAAGGCGGGCTTTGCAATCCCATGGGGCTGCTTCCCTGCAATTGCCTATGAAAGATCTAATGATCCAAACAGCTCGGTGGGTTGCTCCTCATAACTTGGCGTGGGATGCCATGCGTAAGATGGAAGGAGACCAAAAAAATGCTATTACGGTATTACCTGTTCTTACCGAGCATAAAAAGCTGCTAGGCCTTATCAAATTACATGATATTGTCCAATCGGGAATATGAACGTTCCCACGCTTAAGCCTTTATCATTTAGCTGCTAATTTTTCTTTAAATATGCTTAGGCAGAAAGGTAATCGTTCTTACTTTCTATAAATAAGCTAGGCATAGAGAAGTCATAAAATAGTGGATGTTTCTGCCTTGACTTTAGTAAGGTGTAATCTCCTGTTTTTAGAGAGAGCGGTTTATTTTTTATGCCGTCCTTTTTAGAGTGCAATTAAATATTTTATTCCTTGATTATTCTACTCTCTTTTTTTCAAGCTTTTGTATATCTCTTCTAGTTCATGATAAGAACGTTTACTAAAATAGGGCAAAAATAGGTCGCAAAAATATTTTTTTTGATTTTCTTCTAAATACAGAGGAAGATCCAAAGACAAATGTAAAGCAGTAATGTCTTTTGAGGTAGGAGCCATCCACAAACCAATCCCGTAATGTTTGTCATCGTCTAGATAAGCCATTTCATCTACTTTTTCCAGGGATACTTTAAAAAGGATCCTACCATGCAAGGCAAAATAAAGTTCATTTAGTGCAGTCACCTTTATTTGGTGGGGAGTATTTTCTAAATACGCCAATTGACGGTAGGGCAAAAGTCCTAAAGTGATAAATAACCCTCCTAAAAATAGAATAATCCATCCCCAAGTATCTAAGAAAGAAGGAGAAAGGAAAATTCCTCCATAGAGCCATAAACTGATGCCGGCAGCTCCATAAATTGTGCCTTTGATAAGGGTAGCTTTTTTTATAGAAGAATGAATAGCAGAGTTTAAAGATAAAATAGGCTCTTCCATTTTTTTTACCTAGGTTAGAATGTAAAAATCGCATATTAGAATGTATATTAGCAGAAAAGATTTACAGGAAAACTTATATGGCTATCACTCTAAATATTTATACTATTAGCATGATTATTGTCTTTATCATAGGTTATGGCTTTATTACCATAGAACATGTGATCAGAGTCAACAAAACGACCACAGCTTTGCTGATGGCCATTATTTGTTGGATTTTGCAATTTGCTAATCATCACGATAAATTTTCTCATCAAGAGAACTTAGATTCATTAGCTGCTCATGTGGCTGATATTAGCCAGGTAATATTCTTTCTTATAGGTGCTTTGAGCGTCGTGGAGCTTATTAATGCTCATCACGGCTTTAAAATCATTTTAGATGTTATTAAAGTTAGATCTAAAGTTAGACTGCTGTGGCTGTTGGGTTTGATTACTTTCTTTTTATCAGCAGTTCTAGATAACCTAACCACCACGCTTGTAGTGCTTTCCATTATGCAAAAGCTATTGACGAACCGAGAGGATCGCTGGTTAATAGGCGGGGGGATAGTAATTGCAGCCAACGCAGGGGGCGCTTGGACACCGATTGGAGATGTCACGACAACTATGCTATGGATAGGGGGGCAAGTGACTTCATGGGCAATCATTAAAAATCTTTTTTTTCCTAGTCTAGCATGCTTTATTGGCTCATTTTCTATCATTAGCCAATGCTTAAAAGGCTCACTAATCGAGCATGAATTATTGAACGCGCATAAAAAACTAGAACCTATTGGCAAGCTAATTTTTTTAGCAGGTATAGCTGCGCTTATCTTTGTCCCTATTTTTAAAACATTGACGGGTTTGCCCCCCTTTATGGGAATATTGTTTGGTTTAGGGCTATTATGGCTAATGACGGATATTGCTTATTTTAAAGAAGAAGATCGTGAACATTTACGTGTGCCGCATGTATTAACAAAGATTGATTTATCAGGAGTATTATTTTTCTTTGGCATTCTTTTATGCATTAATGCTTTAGAGTCGGCAGAGCTACTAAAAATGTTAGCTCAGTGGTTAAATCAGCATGTAGGAAACACAGAGGTGATAGCCACTCTAATTGGTATAGCTTCAGCAATTGTGGATAATGTTCCATTGGTAGCGGCCAGCATGGGAATGTACAGTCTTCAACAGTATCCTCAAGATTCTTTCTTTTGGCAATTGGTAGCCTATTGTGCAGGCACTGGAGGCAGCCTGTTGATTATTGGCTCTGCTGCAGGTGTGGTCTTTATGGGACTAGAGAAAGTAGATTTTTCCTGGTATTTAAAAAAAATATCTTTTCCTGCCTCTGTAGGCTACATGGCGGGCATTACCGTCTACTATTTACTTAGCATTATCTGATCTTTAGAGGAAGAAGGGAGGAGGATCAGGAAGCTTTCTTATTTTCTTTTATAGCTCTTTGTTTATATAAGGAGCATTCCCTTTATGTAAACTTTCAATGACTAAAAAGATCTTTTTAAGGCACCTTTATAAAGATCCCCTCTTTAGGTTTTATCCAGGTAGTCTATGCCTGTTGTGTTTTAGAAAGCATTCCTCATTTGCCTTTAACTTAATAAAAAAATGGCGGAATCCCTTATCAGCTGAATGTAAGAGAAAACTTACAATTAACTTGCATTTCCCGCATTCGCTTTTTTGCTAAAATATACAGCATAAAGATTGAATAAATTGAAGCAGATGAGGTGAGACATCATGGGCTTTTAACCTTAGAAGTTAGATGATTAGGAAAAGACGCTTTAAGAACTGGCAATACATTAAACAGGTGAGTTAAGAAGCCAAAAGTTAAGAAATGCCCTATAAGATTACACGCAACAAATTAAGGGAACACGAAATATGCTGGCTTAAAAGGTAGAAAAAGAAACGTTTCATATAAGTTGGAGAATAGATTAGGAGAGGAGCTTTTCGCTTTCTTTCAAATTAGAGGTAGAAGTTAAGCTTGGACTATCAGGAATACTCACCATCGATTTCGCCTAAATGCCCTGCATGAAAATAAGAAGGACAAGAAAGACGGGACAGTTTTTTCCACATTATATTAAAATAATCCTTGAATAAGATTGCTTTTTTGGTATAATAACATCCAGAGAACGAGTGATTTAGATTTTACCCTAAGACAAACGCCTCTCCTTAGAATTCCCCCTGATATAGCGATTTATATCCTTGCACACCTTAGAACAAACATATAGGTTGAAAAGTGACTGCTCAAATTTAAAAATTATTCAGTCGCTTTAATTTTTAGAAGCTTAGGAAAAAAATAGAGAAAAAGGAAAATAGGAGTTGCGGAAATAATTCGATATTTTGTATGTTTACTGCTTCTTAAGTGAAAAGCTAAGAAGAAGAACAAAAAAAGCGTGACCAGCGAGTGACGCAAAAAGCTATTTGACAGTGATAGAAAGACAATGTGCAAGCAAACATAAAGTTTGTGCGAAGGTTAAAAGGCAACTTTTAATCTCGTAAATAGAATCAGAGATAAATAAATCATTTATCAAGTTTTCAAAGAATATATTTTTCTTGAGAATTTGATCTTGGT
>NZ_VJOT01000009.1 GCF_011087585.1 Neochlamydia sp. AcF84 | reverse complement strand
GCTTATTTTGCATTACTATTTGCCCTTTTTGCCAAGCTATTCATGACTCATCCAAAAGGCTATTTTTTGATACCTCTTAAACATAACGAAGTAGTACTAGTTAGTGTTTGTACAAGATGGCGACATTTGGTGAACGCAGAAATAATGCCCTCTCTTTATAAGCAAATAGGTAAGATACATTTTCCTCAACGAGATATTAGCGAACAGGCTTTTATTTTAGATAGGATTTATAAGCTAGAAGAAGAGCTTACTGAAACAGTAAAGGTAAATGCTATTTTCAAGCAGATCTTTAGTTTAGCTAACACACTTTCTCCTGTAGAGTTAGAATTTAAGTGGAAAACTGAGGAAAAAAGGTATTTTAACCTGGCTAATTATTCTTCTTATCTTATAAATATTAATCGCCTCTTAATGTGGAAAAACCTTCCTGATGGCACAAAATACTTAGAGCAAGAAAAAATTAGGTATTTGCCTCTAGCAAAAAAAGGAGAGCTTTTCAGAGAGTGGATTGAAAGATATGGCCAAGATATTGAAGAGTTATACTTAAACGAGATTAGCCTGACCTTTTTACCTCCAGAGATAGGGCAGCTTTCTCAGCTGCGGCGGCTTGACTTAAACAACAACCAGCTTACCTTCCTTCCGGCAGAGATAGGGCAGCTTTCTCAGCTGGAATACCTCTGCTTAGAGGATAACCAACTTACCACTCTTCCTGCTGAGATACGGCAGTTAGTCCAGTTGAAAAACCTTTTCCTGAAGGGCAACCAGCTTACGTTCCTTCCGGCAGAGATAGGGCAGCTTTCTCAGCTGGAATACCTTTGCTTAGAGGATAACCAACTTACCACTCTTCCTGCTGAGATAGGGCTGTTTTCTCAGCTACAAGAGCTTTACTTAAACAGTAACCAGCTTACTTCCCTTCCTGCTGAGATAGGGCAATTATCCCAGCTGGAAGGGCTTCACTTAAGCAACAACCAGCTTACCATGATCCCTAAAGAAATTTGGCAGCTCTCGCGATTGGAATACCTTGACTTAAGCCACAACCATCTCACTGTACTACCTCCAGAGATAGGGCAGCTTGCCCAGCTGGGAGGGCTTCACTTAAGCCACAACCCTCTCACTGTCGTTCCTCCGGAGATAGGTCAGCTTGCCCAGCTGCGAAGATTTCACTTAGCGAATACGCAGCTTACCTCTCTTTCAGCAGAGATATGGCAGCTCTCTATGCTGTATGAGCTTAACCTAAGCAGAAACCAACTCACCGCTCTTTCTGCACAGATAGGGCAGCTCTCGCAGCTGGGAAACCTTGACTTAAGCCACAACCATCTCACTGTACTTCCTCCAGAGATAGGACAGCTTTCTCAGCTGGAGTACCTTTGCTTAGAGGATAACCAACTTACCTCTCTTCCTGCTGAAATAGGGCTGCTTTCTCAGCTGAAAAAGCTTTACTTATTCGATAATCAGCTCACCTCCCTTCCGGCAGAGATTCGGCACCTTTCTCAGCTAGAAGAGCTTCACTTACCATGTAACCAGTTTACGTCTCTTTTGGCAGAGAGTGGGCAGCTTTCTAATATCTATCTAATTTGCTTAAATCATAACTAACTTACCACCCTCCCTTCAGAGATAGGGCAGCTTTCGCGGCTGCAATGGCTTCCCTTAAATAATAACCATCTCACTGCCCTTACTGCAGAAATAGCACTGTGCTTTAAAGATTTAGATTTTAAGTTAGACGGAAATCTGCTGGAAAACATACCAGAGGAATTAAAACAACGTTTTGAGCTGTAGTTGAAAAGTATCTGTCTTCCTCACCTATAACATTTAAAGGGCACATTAGCAAGCTTAGAAAGTTTTAAATATATAGAGAGAGCTTTTGATTTACTATAGAGGCGTAGGATTTAAAGGTCTGTTTCTCTGCTAAAAACTCGGAAAGAATTTCTCCACGCTTTTTATATTTCTCTGTTTTCCACGTTTAGATATTGAAAATTGATTCCTACTATTTTCTTGCTTATTCTACTTTTTCTATGTATAGATAATCCCCTACAGAATGGATAAAATACATGTATATACATCTTAAAGAGGCCATACCATGAGCCCCAGCTCTTCTATTACCATTGAAAACCTACCTAATGAAATACTAGCGCCTATCTTAAAGGCTTGTGCTAGCCCCTCCCTCTTTAGTGTTTGTACAAGATGGCGACATCTGTTGGCTACAAAAATTATGCCCTCTCTTTATAGGCAAATAGGCAACATTCATTTTCCTCAAGGGACGATTAACGAACAGGCTCATATTTTAGATAGGGTTTATAAGCTAGAGGATGGGGTTTGTGAAGGAGAGAAAGCCAAGGCAATCTTTAAGCAAACTTTTGTTCTAGCTAGGACCCTTGCTCCTATGGAGTTAGAATTTAAATGGAAAACCAAGGAAAAGAGGTGTTATACGCTAGCTAATTATTCGTTTTACCTTATAAATATTAATCGCTTGTTAATGTGGAAAAAACTTCCTGGTGGAGAGGAATACCTAAGTCAAGAAAACATTAAGTACTTGCCTTTAGAAAAACAAGGAGAGCTTCTTAGAGATTGGATCGAAAGATATGGCAAAGGGATTACAATGGTAAATTTAATGTCTACCGGCTTGACATTTTTACCTCCAGAGATTGGACAACTTTCGCAGCTGCGAAATCTTGACTTAAGCCACAACCATCTCACAGCCCTTCCTGCAGAGATAGGAAAGCTTTCTCAGTTGCCGGAGCTTAACCTAAGTGACAACCAACTGACTTCCCTTCCTGCAGAGATAGGACAACTTTCGAAGCTACAGAAGCTTTTCTTAAAAAACAACCATCTCACTGCCCTTCCTGCAGAGATAGGGAAGCTTTCTCAGCTGGAATATCTTTACTTAAACAACAACCAGCTCACCTCCATTCCTGCAGAGATAGGGCAGCTTTCTCGTCTGGAAATACTCCAATTAGAGTACAATCATCTCACTGTCCTTCCTGCGAAGATAGGGAAGCTATCGCAGCTTAAAGAGCTTGACCTAACCAGCAACCAGATTACTTTCCTTCCAGGGGCGATAGGACAGCTTTCGCAGCTGCGAAACCTTGACTTAAGGCTCAATCAACTTACCTTCCTTCCAGCAGAGATAGGATATCTTTCTCAACTGCAAGAGCTTAAGCTAAGCCAAAACCGGCTTACCAGCCTTCCGCCAAAGATAGGGCAGTTATCGCGACTGCGAATGCTTAGCTTAAGCTACAACCAGCTTACGTCTCTTCCGGCAGAGATAGGGAAGCTTTCTCAGCTTAAAGAGCTTGACCTAATCAGCAACCAGATTACCTTCCTTCCAGCAGAGATAGGACAGCTTTCGCAGCTAAAAGTACTCCAATTAGAGGACAACCTCCTTACTTTCCTCCCTGCAGAGATAGGGCAGCTTTCTTGGCTAGAAATACTCCAATTAGAGGGCAACCAGCTTACCTCCCTCCCTGTGAAGATAATGCAGCTCTCTAAGCTGCAAAAGCTTAACCTAAGCTACAACCGGCTTACTTCCCTTCCTGCAGAGATAGGGCAGCTCTCTAAGCTGCAAGAGCTTAGCCTAAACGACAACCTGCTTGCCTCCCTCCCTGCAGAGATAGGGCAGCTCTCTAAGCTGCAAGAGCTTAATCTAACCGACAATGAGCTTATCTTCCTCCCTGCAGAGATCGGGCAATTGTCTGAGCTGCAAGGGCTTTACTTAAATCAAAACAAGCTCACCAGTCTTCCTGCAGAAATCGGGCAATTGTCTGAGCTGCAAATGCTTGAATTAAACCAAAACCAGCTTACCTCCCTCCCTGCAGAGATAAGGCAGCTCTCTAAGCTGCAAAGCCTTTACTTAGGTAATACCCAGCTTACCTCTCTTCCTAAAGAGATTTGGCAACTTTCGCAGCTGGGAAACCTTG
This sequence comes from Neochlamydia sp. AcF84, assembly GCF_011087585.1. Taxonomy (NCBI): domain Bacteria; kingdom Pseudomonadati; phylum Chlamydiota; class Chlamydiia; order Parachlamydiales; family Parachlamydiaceae; genus Neochlamydia; species Neochlamydia sp. AcF84. Next base: position 29,460 of record NZ_VJOT01000009.1, on the reverse strand, counting down.
ATTTAAGCCACAACCAGCTTACCTCCCTTCCTAAAGAGATTTGGCAGCTATCCCAGCTGCAAAACCTTAACTTAAGCCGCAACTATCTCGCTGTTATTCCTAAAGAGATTTGGCAGCTCCCGCAATTGCAATATCTTATATTAAGCAACAACCAGCTTACCATGATCCCTAAAGAAATTTGCCAGCTCTCGCAATTGCAATACCTTGACTTAAGCCACAACCCTCTCACTGCCCTTCCTCCAGAGATAGGGCAGCTGGCCCAGCTGCGGAGCCTTAACTTAGCGAATACGCAGCTTACCTCTCTTCCAGCACAGATATGGCAGCTCTCTGTGCTGTATGAGCTTAACCTAAGCAGCAACCAACTCACCACTCTTTCTGCACAGATAAGGCAGCTTTCGCAGCTGGGAAACATTGACTTAAGCCACAACCCTCTCACTGCCCTTCCTCCAGAGATAGGGCAGCTTGCCCAGCTACGAGGTCTTAGTTTAGCGAATACCCAGCTTACCTTTCTTCCAGCAGAGATAGGGCAACTCTCTCAGCTGCAAGGGCTTAACCTAAGCGGCAACCAACTCACCGCTCTTTCTGCACAGATAGGGCAGCTTTCGCAGCTGGGAAATCTTGACTTAAGCCACAACCATCTCACTGTTATTCCTAAAGAGATTTGGCAGCTCTCGCGATTGCAATGCCTTGTATTAAGCAACAACCAGCTTACCTCTCTTCCAGCAGAGATAGGCCAACTCTCTCAGCTGGCAGACCTTGACTTAAGCAACAACCATCTCGCCACCCTTCCTTCAGAGATTTGGCAGCTTTTGCAGCTGCGAGACCTTAACTTAAACCGCAACCCTCTCACTGCCCTTCCTCCAGGGATAGGGCAGCTTTGGCAGTTATGGGAGCTTGGCTTGCAGGACACCCAGCTTACCTCTCTTCCAGCAGAGATAGGCCAACTCTCTCAGCTGACAAAGCTTGACTTAAGCAACAACCAACTCACCACTCTTCCGGTACAGATAGGGCAGCTTTCGCGGCTGCAAAACTTTCACTTAAGCCACAACCAGTTTACCACTCTTCCTGCAGAGATTGGGCAGCTACCTGAGCGGCTAGATCTTAAGTTAGGCGGAAATCTGCTTGAGGATATTCCCGAGGAGTTGAAGCAGCGTTTTAGGCTATAGCTGAAAAAATATCTGCCTCCTCACCTATAATGTTAAAAGGGCAAATTGCTGACTTAGAAAGTTTTAAGGATTTAGAGAAAGAATTTTTGTTTTATGGTGTAAGAGGTCTTGCAGCGTAAATGGCCTAATAGCTTGCCTGCTTAAAGAGGAGTCTTGCATTAAGCTTATCACCAAAGTTAGCATCCGCTGTTCTTTGAACATTGCTTTTTAGGCATGGCAAGCTATGCCATCTTATTCATCGCCAAATGATGTAGCATATAGTGCCCTTTTGGGCAACTTTTTATGCAGTCATATACTTAATAAAAAGCTTGCCTTTACGAGGAGAGTTAGCTTGGAGAAAGGTTGATTTCTTTTTTATTTATATAAACATAAGTTTTTTAAAGTTGCGATTTTGCTCGCTGCTAGGCTAGCGTCACTAGAGCGAAAATTTCCTTTAAACTTCTTTTAAAGCGGTGTGTCGCCCTTTTGGCAAGCGATCTTTGAGGATAGCCGCAAAGTTTCAAGCTGCCTGGCCTCATTGTCTCCTCCTAAACCTTTAACGACTTTAAGGCATTATATCCTTTAAAAAAACTACGTCTGCATAACCGGAAAAAAAATAACCTTTTTTCAGGCTGACTCTATCCTTAAAAACAAGCTTTTTATTAAGTATATAATTACATAAAGAGTTGCTCGAAAGCGTATTATTTCTTTCTTTCCCGGCTCGTCTGGCTCTTGGCTTTAAATCTTTCTTCTCTTCTTGGAGGTACTAAAGGATCTATACCTTGAACATAAGATGATCGATAGAAAGCTCGCTTATCGTAGGCACTATCTCCATAAGCGGTTTTTGTGCTCTTAGGTAGATTGGGGATCATTTGGCTCGCCACTAAATCATCAGCTTTATTACTTTACGCCAATTTACTTAAAAATAATTTCATGCGAATCTGGACAAATGCTTAAGTAAATCTTTCTCCAAGTCTTTCGCTTTGTTTTGCCAGGCTGGCGCACTTTCCGCTCTCCTTTACCATAGCTTTCATCCGAGAGGAAGTAAAGGCTGCGTTTGTCAGACACTTTAAGGCTTGGCCCCTTCAAATTTCTGTCCAAGCTTTTTAGCACGCCTATAGATGCGGGTGTAGCAGGGAAAAGGCAGCCTTAAAGGCCAGCAAGACAATCAATGTTAAAAAAAATCTTAGAATAGCTCAGGAGAGGCAAATGATAAACGGCTTTAATCATCAGCATGCATAGGATAGCGACAGGGGAGTAAATGTTTGAGTGCTCCTTCTCCCTTTAAGCTTATATTTTTCCTTCACCCTTTAATGCCCCCATCCGACAACCATAAAGTAATGCTTCCTCTTTGTATTAAAGCTTTGTTATAATGGAGTCAATTACGTAGGTGATAAGGGAAGAGGGCTTTTTTGATAGCTTGCCTATATTCTTGTTTTTGCAAACTAAATTTTATAGCTCTTAAGCGTTAAAGAGCAATCTTAATCGTCTACGCTTCTTGCCATTTATGCAACAATGCCCATGAGGGGCATATTTAAATGTGACTGAAATTAAGAAATGTTTATCCCGTTTTTTGCTAAAAGATTTTCAATAATTACAGTGTAGCTTATACTCCGATAGTGCATTTTTAATTTTTTGTAGTCAGAGAGCGTTTAAGAAATAAATGTTTTTAAATAGATTAGAAGTTTCTTTTATTAAATTTAACTATTTATTTAAAAAAAAAGATAACCTCTACATTAGGTTAATAAACAATATAAGGTGCCATGTAAATGAATTCTTTATCTAAAGTCTGCCTGTTTATAGATCATAAGGCTGACTATATACCTATCTTTAGCACGGTGACTAATTTAGTCGATATCTTTCAAAAAGCTGTTATTTTACTCTTTAAGCAAAAAGAGACCAAAAATCCTTACTATGCTCATCTTAATCAAAAAAGTTTTAAACGGTGTGTAACTTTGTTGATTCCTGTATTAGGAAATATAATGGTGGGGATCTGGGACGTTACTCATAAGAAAGAAATTGATAAAAAAATTCTGCATACTGCTGCTCAAAAGAATAACAAAGCTTTTAAGAAGGCTATTCCCGCATTCTCGAATGATAGAGAATCTGTGCTTACCGCTGTTCAGCAAAGTGATTTGACGCTTCAGCCTACTAACAAAGAGTCTCAAAGTGATGAAGGAGCCTCTCTTGCTGCTGTTCAGAAAAATAGCTTAACCCTTCCGTCTTCCCCCCAAGGGCTTCAAAGTGATAGGGAAGCCCCTCTTGTTGCTGCTCAGAAAAATGGCTCAACGCTTCAATCTGCTCTTCAAGGGCTTCAAAGCGATAGGGAGGCCCTTCTTGCTGCTGTTCAGAAAAACGGCTTGGCCCTTCAATTTGCTCCCGCAGAGCTTCAAAACGATAGAGAGATCGTTCTTAGTGCTGTCCAGAAAAATGGCTTGGCGCTTCAGTATGCTAGCCAAGAACTTGCAAACGATAAAGAAATCGTTCTTACTGCTGTTCAGAAAAATGGCTTGGCGCTTCAGTATGCTGGCTTAAAACTTCAAAATGATAGAGAAGTCGTTCTTGCTGCTATTCAGCAAGACGATTTAGCGTTTCAGTACGCTAGTCCTGAACTTCGAGATAATAAAGAATTTGTCCTTGCTGCTGTTCAACATAAGAGTTTGGTGCTTCAGTATGCTAGCCAAGAGCTTCAAAATGATAAAGAAGTCGTTCTTGCTGCCGTTAAGAAATTCGGCTGGGCGCTCCAGTATGCTAGTCCCGAGCTTCGAAATAGTAGAAAAGTTGTTTTTGCTGCCGTTAAGCAATTCGGTTGGGCGCTTCAGTATGCTAACCAAAAATTTCGGCAAGATAAAAAAATTATTCTTGCTGCTGTGCAGCAAAACGGCTGGGCTCTTCAGTATGCTAGCCAAAAGCTTCAAAACGATAGAGAAGTTGTAGTTGCTGCAGTCCAGTGTAATGGTCGGGCCCTTCAACATGCTAGCCTGGAGCTTCGAAATAATAGAGAAGTTGTAATCATTGCTGTTCAGCAAGACGGTTTGGCGCTTGAGTATGCTAGCCAAAAGCTTCAGAACGATAGGAGAGTCGTTCTTGAGGCTGTTAAGCAAGATGGCTGGGCGCTTCAATATGCTAGTGAGAAATTACAGAAAGATGAAGAGCTTCTTGAGCTATCTAGCAAGTAATGATTTAATCATGCCTAAGGGTGGAGCGCCTAAGAAGTACTGTTATTCATTTGAAACAAGATAAGACTTTGTTTTTTTAATCCCTTACTTTACCTCTTACAAGTATCTAGATCAAACAGGCACCCTTTTAGCTGAGCTCCTAGCTCTTTTTTGACAGCTTTCCCCATTAGAATCGTTTAAAATAGATCTGCCATAAGTTTTTTTCTCCATGCTTCAATAGATTTCGCCATTACAAGAGCCTGTATGTTAACATTGTTAATCTTATTTTTAGCCACGTATCAAATGGACAAGAGTTTCAACATGGCTTGTCTGGGGAAACATATCGTAAGGTTGAATAAGAGAGATTTTATAACCTTTAACACAGATAAGTGAAAGATCTCTAGCAAGAGTAGAAGGCATACAGGAAACATAAATAATTTCTTGTGGGCAACGTCGTAAAATTTCTGCTCCGACGGTGGGGGTAATTCCCTGGCGAGGAGGATTGAGAATAATGATATCGGCATGCTGGCCGTGCATTTCTTTTTGTAGGATTTTTTCCACGTCTCCTTCAATGAATTGAGGGGTCGTCAATCTGTTAAGGTAGGCATTTTCTTTGGCCATAGCGATTGATAGAGGATTGTATTCTATTCCAATGACCCGATGGTCTTGCTGGCTTAAAAGTAAAGAAGAGATACCAATGCCACAATAAAGATCAAGAATGGTAGCTTGTTTTTTGTGAGAAAGCAAATCAATGATTTGCTGATAGATCTTCAAGCTTTGCTCCGCATGATTTTGGACGAAGACTTCAGGGGAGCAAAGAAATTTTAAATCCCCGACCGCGAGAAAGTTGGTGGGATCACCCCACACCCATTTTTTTGATCCTCCCTTTATGATGACTCCTTTCCAGCGTGGAAATTGCTTTAAGAATTCTTCGATAATCTCTGCTTCTATCTTATCAAGCTTCTCAAAATTTAAACTTAAAATTAAGTGGCTTGCTTCTGTTTTAAAAAGAGTTGCTTTTCCTTCAGTAGCTTGTTGAGAAGAAATTTTCCCTAGCAAGGTCTGCACCTCGGCAAGGGCCAAATCCTCTTCGGCAAGAAATAGAGGGCAATGCTTAATGGGCAGAATAGTTTGGTTATCAATAGCTATATAACCTAGCCTGGAAAACCCTTGATGAGGAATAATTTTGAGGGTAATATGACGTCTATACATCCAGTTCATCTGAGCAGCAACCACAGGTAAAACCGTAACCTTTGAAAATTTTCCAATGCGTATCAAAGCATTTTCAATAATCTCGCGTTTGTTTTTTAACTGGGCTTCATAAGCTAGATGCTGTAATTGGCATCCTCCGCACTCGCCATAGTAACGGCAAAGGGGTTTTGCTCGTTGCAAGCTTGGTTTAAGCACAGCTAGTAATTTTCCTGTCGCAAAGTTTTTTTTACGCTTTACAATATGATAGCGGATCGTGTCGCCGGGAGTAGTAAAAGGGATAAAAACAACCAAGTTATTCTCACGAACGATTCCCTGCCCCTCAGAGCTTAGAGCAATCACCTTGCCAACGAGAATTTCAGACATATGGCTTGCTTTCATCAATAATTTGGAAATCTCGAATCAGCAGTTGGATACTGGGACCTTGAAAATTATTAATCTGTGGAGTGAAAGCTATACGTAGTTTCAAATTTTTTTTGCGCAAAAGAGGACTTTGTGCAGCTTGCCCAAAAGCAATCCCTTCTAGCATACGATCATCCTGCTCTAAATAAAGCTTTAAATGTGTTTTACCCACCACTTTAGGAGGCCAAGCTTGCTTAGCGATGGTATAAAGGATGGGCTGAGGGTTTTCATTGCCGTAAGGCTCGAGCAGGCGAATGGATTCCATGAAATCAAAAGTAAGCTCATGAAAGTTAACCTCTGCATCCAACATCAGTTTGGCCATTACATCATGATCACGTAATTTCTCATCGGCTGCCTTGATAAAACGTCTTTTAAACTCTTCGATATGTTGCTCTTTAATTGTTAAGCCTGCCGCGAAATCATGTCCTCCAAAATTGACAAGAATATCTGAACAATCTTTTAATACATTGAGAAGAGGGAATTCATGAATAGAGCGCAAGGAGCCTTTGCCGACCCCATGATCAATGGCGATCATGACAGTGGGACGATTGTATTGCTTTGAAATACGTGTAGATAGGATAGCAATTACTCCTGGATGCCATTTATCAGAATGTAAAACAATGGCTTTATTTTTAAAAATTTCAGGGTGTATAGCCACCGTATTTTCAATGTCTAAAGACATGGTACGTTCAATTTTCTGGCGTTCCATATTGTTAAGGTCGAGCTCTACAGCAAGTTTCTCAGCAGCAATAACATTGCGCGCTAAAAGCATCTGAACGCCTTTCTGTGGATCAGCAATACGTCCTAAACTGTTTAGGCGGGGAGCTAGCTTGGAGGCTATCATGAAAGTGGAAAGTTCGTTCAAATCGGCATCAGATATAGAAATGAGTTTAGCTAGGCCGATGCGTTTATTTTTCTTAAGCTGGCGTAAACCATAGCTTACAAGAATGCGATTTTCGCCAAGCAAAGAGCCCATATCAGACACGGTTCCCAGGGCAACCAGGTCTAGGTAACGTTTAAGATCAATTTTTTTAGGGGAGATAAGCCCTTCGGCTACCATTTGAAGGGTGACTGCATGGGCTAGTTTAAAAGCCACACCTACACCTGTTAAATCTCGATTAGGATAGGAGCTATTGAGTAGCTTAGGATTAAGGGTAGCCACGCAATGGGGGATTTTATCGGTAGGCTCATGATGATCAGTGATAATTACATCGACTTGCCTTTCTACAACTTTGGCAATCTCTGTGGCTGCTGTAATTCCACAGTCTACGGTAATCAGTAGCTTACACTCATTTTTTAGCGCATATTCTAAGGCTTCTACTATCAAGCTTTGACGGTTAGTGCCCCGATTAGAGACATAGAAGAATACATTAGCACCCACAAACTGTAAAAATTCAGTCAGCAAAGCTGTGCCTGTCATTCCATCCACATCATTATCCCCATAGATAAGAATATTTTCTTTGTTTTTGATGGCTTGGCTAATGCGATCCACAGCTTGTTGCATTTCTGGCATTAAAAAAGGATCGTACAGATCAGGGAGCTTGGAATAAAGATAATCATGAATTTGCTCGAGCGTGGTAAAGCCTCTAGCAAGGAGGATCTGAGCGGTGACAGGATGTATCTTAAATTCTTTAGTAATAAGTTCTTTCCACTCGTTGTCGATTTTTGGATAAATCCAAACAGGTGCTTCTTGATGGTGGAAAATGGAATGCATTCAGTTATGGTCCCGGTGATGATGATCTTCATTCTAGCTTTATAAAAAGCTCTTGTCAAGAAATCTATACGTGCAGTGTATGGCTAGGGAGAAAAGAAAAAGGTTGAGTATTTCCTATCGTTCTTTATGCAGCAAGAATAGCTTCATTTTAACTTAAGAGATTTAGAATTTATGGGCCTAATATTTAAAAGGTTGCCTCTTTCTCCTCTGCTCTTTATTCTTAATAATTGCTAAAGAGGTTGTTTTTGCCTAGAAAGCTATGGAAGAAGAGGAAAAGCTCTTAGCTAATCGATAGGTTAATTTAAAACTAAGAGTTTTTTAACTTTCAGACCAAAGGAATTACTAAAAACCATCATTCCCAACTCTTTTGCCACTATTTCATGGGTGTCCATGAAATTATCGGCGGTGTGCTTATTTACCTTAAGGAATTTTGCTATATAAAAGAAGGTTTTCTACTGGGCTAGTAGAGCCTTAAACAACTCCAAAAAATCCTTTAACCAAGTGATTTTGGGGAGTTGTTTAAGCAATAGAGGGCTCTTAAAAGAGCCTTCTTTCTAAGAAGATAGTCTTCTGGTAGGATGCATTTCCTCTTCCAATTTTTTTATTTCACGATTGTGAATATAAAGCATTACCGGCGAGGCGATAAATAGTGAAGAGAGCGTACCAACTATGACACCAATCGTCATGACTAGTGAGAAGGCAAAGATAGAGTGGCCTCCTAGCAATACTAATGATAGCAAGACTAGTAGGGTCGTACCTGAAGTCATGAGCGTACGGCTTAAAGTAATGTTTAAAGCATGATTGACAATCTCTTTAAACTTCATTTTACGCATAATCCTCATATCTTCACGAATTCTATCAAATACGATGATTGTATCATTTAAGGAGTAACCAATAATTGTCATAATTGCTCCTACGACTTGCAAGTCAATCTGGACGGCAAAGCCAATCGCTTGAAAGATTGCCAATATACCTAGGGTAATGATCACGTCATGGGCTAGTCCTACTACAGCTCCTAAGGCAAATTTAAACTCAAAGCGGAAGGTAATGTATAGCAAAATACTTGCTAAAGCAATGGTTAAACCGATGACGGCATTGTTACGCATGGCCTCGGAAAACTGCCCACTAATGACTGTCCAATGAGTATGCAGCTGATCTAATTGTGAAGAAGCTATATTTAATCCCCTATCTGCCAAAGTATTAACAAGCCAAATAATTCGAGGATTTTTTTGGTATTCATGAGCAAACTTGCCTTCCACGTAGGTTTCTGGCAATTGATAAAAAGGATGGCCTTTTTGTTCCATGCTTGTTGCTAATTGAATACGTAATTGATTAGGCTTACTTAAGGTGCGCAGCTGGAAATCGTTAGCAGTGGCTCCATGGGCAAGTAAAGCTTCTGCTGCCAACTGACGATAATTTGCTCCCTCTGGCTTTTCTTCAAGCTCAACATTTAATGAATAACCGCCCGTAAAGTCCATGCCAAACATGGTTTTATATTGAGCAGAGAAAAAATAACCTCCTAGCGCTATCATAGCGAAAGAGATGATTATAGCACTTCTAGCATGCTTTAAGAAATCAAAGTGAGTATTGCCGATCAGCTGGGACATAGACAAGGATTTATGCTTAGGATCTTGTATCCACCCAGCAAAAAAGTACCGTGTCATGAACAGGGCAGTGAACATAGAGGAAATAATTCCAATGATCAAAGTTACAGCAAAGCCCTTGACAGGACCAGAATCAAATTGAATAAGAATGAGGGCAGCAATAATAGTGGTGATATTGGAATCAATAATAGCACTAAAAGCTTTACGATAGCCGGCTTGAATAGCTGAAGCTAAGCGTCCTGATTGCTTAAACTCTTCCCGGATTCTTTCAAAAACTAGCACATTTGCATCGACTGCCATACCAATGGTGAGGACAATACCCGCAAGTCCCGGCAATGTTAAAGGCTGGCCGATATTCTGCATAACTCCCCAAAGGATGAGAATGTTAAAAAGAACAGCTGTAGAAGCGACAACTCCAGCGAAGTGATAGTAGCCAATCATAGCGATAACCACCAAAGTAAGTGCTACCACAGAGGCCACTACTCCTCGAGTGCGTTCTTCTTGGCCCAATTCAGGGCTTACATTTTCTTCTGAAAGAATTTTTGGTGTAAAGCTTAAGGATCCAGCTTTTAAGTCGGCAGCTAGCTGATTGACTTCACGTTGAGTGAAGCGACCAGTAATCTGAGCAGAATCTTTTAGAGCTGCACGAAGGCTGGGAGAGCTGATGATTGTCCCATTTAAAACCACTGCCATGCGCCACCCTTTTCCTCGGGAATAACTTTCTTTGGGAGTGCCTACAATTTTATCTTCGGCAAACTGTGAGGTCCAGGTATAAAAGTCATCCCGTGGGCTGCCCATGCGTGAACCATCATATGAGCTTTTTACACTGAAAGAAAGCGTATTTCCTTCAGAAGAATCATAGCCCACTTGAATGTTTGTTAAGCTAGAACCCTCTAATGCATAATGGTGGAAAACGATTAGCAAGGGATGGGCCTGGTTATTCCATTCTGAAAAATCCTTACCACGTAAAATGGCGACTGAAGAAAGTGTATCGTTGTAAGTATTGCTTACTTCCTTATGCTTAGGATCAGCTAGACGTAGGCCGCTCTCATATAGCAGAGTGGCATATTCTGAACGTGGGCCTGTCAGCTCACCTGTAGCCAAGTCACCTCCTAAATGGTGCCAGGCAATCTCATTCACACTATCAATATCTGTACGATTAGTAACTACCGCTTCATTCCATACATTTTGTAAAAACTGATTGACAGCTTCTTTTAAAGCAGGATTGTTAGGTGTGAATTTCTCATTGACTACATGAAAATACATGGCAGAGGCTTTGACAAGATCCGTAGCTGACATGTTTTGCGAGCCAGGAAAGTCTAAAACAATGTTGTTGCCTTCTAAGTGAATGGTACGTTCTGAGACCCCCATTTTGTTAATGCGTGTATATAATTCATTAACAGCTTGTTTTAAATCTTCAGGATTGGTGACTTCTCGCCCATTTTGGTCTCTGAGGCCTATGCGTACTGTTTTACCACCGGAAAGATCTAAGCCAAGCTTAAGAATCTTACGATCATCACCGCGGAAAAATTTTGCGAAGCTAAGCTTGAAATTTTGCCAGTAGGGGTTTTTGGTTGGGGCAGGAACTAGATAATGGTTAGTAATATCCAAGTCTACCTGGGCAGAGCGGTATTCTTCTTCCCATTTAAGTAAGTCTTCTTGCTGACGATCTTCGATAGCGTTCGTAGCTAGTATACGCTGCTCGACATCTGTAAAGTCTAGCAAGGCGTGGCGCTTGCTGCCTTTAGTATAGAAATTCTCGCGTGTAGCTTTAAGCAAGGTATCATAGTAATCATTGAGCTCAAAGATATAATCTTTGCTAAATTCAGCTGGTAATCCGAAGGTGGCCCCTGAATAGCCTACAAAGCCATTGGCTTGCAAGGTATAATGGAGCTGCTCGATATCATGAAGAAATTCTCGTTTTTCAGGAGAATCGGGCATTTGGCGATATTTTTGCATGATGCTATCCATTCCTCTTGCAACCACATAGATAGAGCCATTGTTAAATCCTGGTAAGGTAGGGCTCTGCTGTGCAGAAGGTGCGTATACGAGTAAACCTAGTTTTTGCTCTTCAGGCTTAGATTTTGTATACGAAGCATAGTCTCTTAGGGGATAGGCTTCACGGGTTAGCTCAGCATGTTTGGGTAGCCATACTTCTTCTAATTGATTCAGCAGCAGCTGGATTTGTTTTTCAGCGACGGCGGTTAAATTTAACGCTAAGAAGCTGTGGGGATTGGTCAATTGTGAAAGATTAACGCCAAAGGTTTCTTCCCAAGGTATTAAATTTTCATCCGTTAAACGGCCTGCACGTGCAATATCGTTGATTATTAGATTGTTTATTTTATCTCTTAAAACATCCGCTTCTTCATCTCTGCTAGGAGCTTGGCGGATGGCTTGAATATCTGGATAAAGTTGAAGAAAGATTTTCTCATTTGACCAATCAATAACCAGCCCTTGAACAAAAGGATTGCTTCCATCTAGTGACACTATCTGTAGTTTATCATTAGCTGTAGAGTCCTTTTGGCTAGCTTGAATTAAGCTTTTGACTTTTTCTGGCGTTAAAGCTTGTTGGCTAGCTTTAAAATCAACTGCCCGTTGTTGAAGGATAGAAATGGCTTGGCTTAAAGTATGGCGTTGTCCTTCTAGAAGAGTTAAAGCTTGCCGTTGGCTAGAATCAACCGTTTGCTTGCTCTCTTCTGCTTTTTTTATTTCTTGGGCCAAGGTGTCTTTCTTGGCTCCCAAACCTGCCTTTAGAGCTTCTGCGCGAGATAAAAATTTGCTAACTAGATTATCCTTAGAGGGAGAACTAAGCTGGGTAAAGCTAGCAAAATAGCGTTTAGCCATTGCTTGATTAGCTTGTAAGGCTTTATTTGCTTCTACAATTTCACTGGCAAGGTTGAGTACAAGATCATCGTAAGAGCTAGTGGGGTTATTTTTAATTGCTTGCAAAAGGGTGGCTGGTTTGCTTGTGCTGCCAAAAGCTAGAGCTAACTGGGCCACACGGTCTTCAACTAATTGACGATAAAAGTCAGTAATTTGCCCTTCAGCATTTTGTTTGTAAGCATACTGAAAAAATTCTTGTAAATCTTGAGAATTAAAATGAATGTTTATTTTTCGAGAAACGATGACTTGTGTGCTCTGCTCATCTACCTGAGGATAGAGCTCGAGTTGAGCAGGAACAAATGGGATTAATGCTCCAGCTCTAGGTAAAAAACGCCTGAAAAGAGAGGCGTCTTGCGTATTATTAAAATTCACTTCAATATATTGAGGATTGTTTTTTTGTAGCTCGATAGATCGGGGCTTTACACCTAGTAGCTTAGCAAACGAATGCAGCCAATCAGTAGCATTCTGCTCAAGTTCATTTGTCCTATTGGCGATAGCAACAGCAATTTCTTGGGCACGAGTTGCGTCGATAGGGGATTTAAGAGGTTTAGTATAGTAGAAAATTGTTGGCAAAATGTTGAATAGCGTCAAAATGATGACCGCTAATATCAGATATAATTGCCAGCGCTTTTGTTTTTCCATGACAATTCGTTTCCTTATTTAAAGCTTTCATTTGATAGAAAAGGGTAAGCAGATAGGATAACAAAGAAAAGGTCATTCTGTCTATAAAATTGAAAGAGAACCCCAAGTTGTTACTTAACCCTGGTTTGATCTATGTGGTTACCCTTGAAGTCCAAAAAGGCTAGATCAGTTGTTGCATAAGTAAACTCTAATCAATAAATTTATTGTTATTATCTATCTTACCTCGTGCTAGCTGTATCTATAAGATGCAAGACTTAAGAAAAGTTATTAGACAAAGAAATGATAGATATTCATCTCCTTTTAAGCTATCCATAAATAAAAAAGCCACCTGCTTGAACAGAGGTTCAAGCAAGTGGCTTGTATTAAGGCCAAGCTTTTAATCAACCCGATATTTTTGCAGTTCCCTCTGTTCCTACCAGAGTAGACCCTTCAGAAGTATCAGTTTTTTCATGAGTTAAAGCTGTAAATTGACGGTTTAGCGATCTTACTGCAGCTAACCAAATGAGGATAAAGATGGTCATAATGATAGCTACATAAGGAGTAATGGCGGCTAGCGATCCGAATGCAACAAGCAGACCTTGTTGAATAAAAGAACCTCCAGATTTACCAAGACGTGCACCAACCACATCAATAGCAGCCTTGCCTTTGACCTTGGATTCTTGGTCAAGAGGAATATAAGCCATCTCTTTCGTCGGATCAAATAAAGAGTATTTCGTCGATTTACTCATAATATTTTGTATCATACCAAAGATTACTGCTAGCATAAGTGAAGTCGTGCCAAAGTAGCTAATGAAGCCGGCAAGGTGGTCCCTAAATATAACAAAAGAAAAGAAACCGATTCCTGTTATTAATAAAACAATAGGTGTTGCCATAGCAGCAAAGCCCCAGCCTTTTTTGCGGGTAATCCAGCCGCCTAAGAACATCATGATAATTGTCATCAATCCTGTAATGGTAGAAAATATGCCCATAAAAGCATTGTAATCATTAGGATTTTTGTATTGTAGCTTAAGTTGTCCTTTCCAAGTTACTTCCACTAAATTAATGCAAATGCCATAAGAAATGACAAGCATAGCAATGCAGAGAATGTACTTAGATTTAGCTAGAAAAGCAAAACTTTCTAAAATACCCATTTTAGGTTTAGATTTTTTTCCTTTTCTTTCCTCTTCAGGGTTATAGAAGCGTGGATCGGTCAAAACGTTTCTATTCATCCAATAGTAGATAGCAAGCACCGATACACCAGCTAAAACAACGAAAGTCATTAGATAGTTAAGAGAAACTTGCCATGGATCTACGCCAGCGGGAATGCGACTCTGGATCCTAGAAAAATAGACAATCGTAGGGCCAGAAACAAGCAAGGCAACATTCGCTCCAAGGCCTAGCAGAGTATAAAAACGCTTAGCTTCAGTCACACGCATAATATCATTGGCAAAGCCCCAGAACATCAAAGATAACACGGCGCTTCCCCATAGTTCTGCTAAAATATAAAACAGAGAAAATGTCCAATCTCTGTAGCAAGCGACTAAGCCGCCTAAACCTGCAGGTAAGATTGACTGTAGATAATCTGCTGAGGTCGTGGGATGAAGAAGCTCTCTATTGGGATAGAGAACGAAAGCAAAAAGAGCGAAAAAGACCAAGAAGGGTGTAAGGACCGTATAAAAAAGGGCCTCTTTGCTAAGAATATTGCTCAGTTTAGCATACAAGAGCATGAAAATAACTGCAGCAGGGACCACACCCCATCCTTTTAAGAAAGGAAGAGTTTCAGCTCCAGAAGCTGTTACAATTAGCGTATCTTTTGTATCACGCAGGATAGTATAGTTAAAAGAAATAAAGAAAAACATCAAGAACATAGGTAAAAGCTTTTTGAGCTCATAGTTATGGACGGGCCAAAAAAATGACCGCACCTTACTAAACTCTTGTCCAGCATTTTGTGCCATATATCAAAACCTCTGATTGTAAAATAAGCGTTATATGTGCTTAATTAGCATCCACTTGTAACACTTAAGAATTTAATAAAAAACACTTTTGTTTATAATGAGAATGCATAATGTAAAACATTTTTAATTAATAGGCAAGAGTAAAGACAAGGAAAGGATAGGGGGTGGAAAGAGGGCGATGATTTATAACTTACTTTCATTTTGTTAAAATTAGCATATACCGGCATGACTCCACAAAGTAGGCTAGAGCAAAAAAGCTTTTGCTAAACCTTAAAAAAAATAGGTTAGGGGCTCGCCTTTTTGTTAGATCTATAATTTACGGTGTAATTCTGCACTTTGTGTGCTATAAAAAAGCATGTAGACCTCTAAAAAGGGTTTATCGCTCTAAAAGCATGGTTTTGTTAACCTCTGATAGCGTGAAGAGTTATTTGAAAACATGGTTAAGTCAATCTTCCACTCTATGGTAACCTTTTAAACTTTTTCTAGTAGTAAATGCCAAGCTATTAGAAGCGGAAAGGTGCTTTGTTAAGGTGCTTAAAAGAAAGTCTAGAGAAGAGACAAAATATGTTTAATTTTGCTACTGAGCAGGGTTGGGGTCTAAAAGTTAAAAATCTAAAAGAGAAGATTGAGTGGATGAAAAGCCTTCGAAGTATAAGTAAGCATGTACATTTCGAAGGCCTAATTATTTAGCTATATTGAGGGGCCAAGGAGTTGGCAGAGGCAGCAAGATTATTGTTCAAGCTGATGGCTTCAACATAAGATGTCCAAAGGTCTTGCTCCACTTTACCGTGCCTAATGGATGCAATGAGCTCTCTTTTGATAGAACGTAAGTCTTTTTTTGGAGTGAGTTTACGAATCATTTCTTTATCACCTGCTAAACGGGCCATGTTCAGCATGCGTTCAATGTCCTGCTTGGAAAATAGAATTTGGTCTCTACGCTTGCGTGAGCCTCTAGCAGCTCGCTGCTTGGGTGTTACAGGCGAGGGCTTATCGACATTAATAATGTATTTTAAAATCATATCAGTGAGCTGTTCAGGATCTTCTGTCTTCATTTTGCGCATGGTAAAATGATGGATATAACCACCTGTTGAAGAAGGAATGTAGCGACAAATATCATTTTCTTTCTTGGCACCTAATTTCTTAACAGCCGTTTGAATAAGACTTTCCAATTGTTTTGAATCGGATTTTGAGCTTGTACTCATTGATATACCTACTTAATTTTTATTTTCGTTAGAGTTATAAATAACGCTGTTTTTTATTGCGTTCCGAAACCTTGAGTTTTCCTAAACTTTGTTTGTAGTGAAGCGGGAAGAGGAAAAGTATTGATTTCTTTATTTACTAATGAAAATTATAGATTTATATGAATTTTGTGCAACCTAAAATTTATTCATAAACATATAATTTCTGCCTCATTACTACCCGCACAAATAATAGTAGAGTAAGAATATGTTTTTTTAAACGTTTGAAGGTAATCTGTTCATTTAGTACTATAGGCTTTTAAAGAATGGCTAGCGACTTCCTTTGTCTGTAAAACCTTATATGCTAGGTGCAATCATGCCACTACCTATGTTTCCAGTTGCTTTTGAAGCTTCGGCAACTCTTGCGCATGCTATTATTGGCATTGCTGCGGGGAAAGGTGGAGTAGGAAAATCATGTGTCACGGTGAATCTGGCAAGGGCTTTAAAAGATTTAGGCTTTAAGGTAGGGATACTAGATGCCGATATTTACGGTCCTTCTATCCGTCGCATGTTACCTGAAGATAAGATGCCAGAGCAATGCGATGAACGTATTCTACCAGCTATATGCCAGGGAATTAAGGTTATATCTATGGCTTATTTTAGGCGCGACGATGAAGCTGCAGCCATTCGTGCTCCCATAGCTAACACTATTGTTCAACAATTCATTAAAAATGTAGATTGGGGAGAAATAGATTTTTTATTAATTGACTTTCCACCGGGAACGGGTGACATTCAACTAACCTTGAGCCAAAACGCTCAATTGAATGCTGCAATCTTGGTGACAACTCCCCAAGAAGTGGCGTTAATGGATGTAAGAAAAGCAATGGACCTGTTTTATCAAATGAAAATTCCTATTCTAGGTGTTATAGAAAACATGAGTTATTATCAGATCACCCCCAATTTAAAACCTGTTTATCCTTTTGGTCAAGGGGGAGGGGGGCGTTTAGCTAAAGAAGCAGGCTTTTCTCTTCTAGCCCAAATTCCAATAAGCGCTGAAATTTCCCATAGTGGCGATAAAGGAAATTCATTTTTTGAGGAAAAGACCCTAGCAGCTCAAGCGATTAGTAAGACTTTTATAAATTTAGCAAAAAAAATGATGGAGCAATTGGCAGCAATAAATAAGAGTACAACTTTGGGAGTGGAAAAATTTTTTCAAAAAGATCCTGCTACTTTTACTCTGCAATGGAGCGATGGCTTAATGGCAGACTTCTATTTGTCTGATTTGCAACGTCGTTGTCCTTGTGCTGGATGCATAGAAAAAAACGTAGAGAACAAAGTAGGGGATGAAAAAACTCATACTGACGAGCTACGAGCCTCTACGATTGAAAGGGTAGGACATTACGCTTTACGCATTTATTTTACGTCTGGTTGCAATCAAGGCCTCTATACCTTTAGTTTTTTGCGCCAAATGGCTGAGGAGCAAAATTCATGAAATTGTGGCTACAAATGTGCCTATGGATGAGTGTGTTTCTAATGGTAGCTTGCACCTCTGAGGACCAGCATCGTCGTATAGAAAGAGAGGGCTTTGGTTTAAAGAACGGTAAAATTAAAGCTTTATCGACCATTGCCATGATCGGCGATATCGTGCAACAAGTAGGGGGAGAATATATCGATAATTTAACTCTAATGAGAGGGGATCTAGACCCACATACTTATCAGCTTGTGAAAGGGGATGATGAAAAGTTAGCTTATGCAGATGTGGTGTTTTACAATGGATTAGGTTTAGAACATGGACCCAGCTTACAAAGATTCTTAGAAAGTAATAAAAAGGCAGTGGGTTTAGGAAATAAGATAATTAAAGATTACCCCTCCTTAGTTATTTATAGTCAAGGGCAGATTGATCCTCATATCTGGATGGACATGGCTATATGGGCAAAAATTATTCCCTATATCGTGGAAGTATTAAGTGTTAATGATCCCATGCACGCTGAAGTATTCCATGCTAATGGCGAAAAACTTATGCAGGATTTACTTCAGAGTGATCGAGAGATTAAATACGAGCTAGGGTTAATTCCGTCTGAGAAGCGTTACCTAGTAACCAGCCATGATGCATTTAACTATTTTGCCAGAGCTTATCTAGCTACGGAAGAAGAAAGAATAAATGGGAAATGGGTGCACAGGGTTGCCTCCCCAGAAGGTTTAGCACCTGAGAGTCAATTGAGTACCAGCCATATCCAAGAGATTATAGATTATCTTTTTAAACATAGAATACAGGTTATTTTTCCGGAATCTAATGTTAGCAAAGATTCTCTTCGTAAAATCATTTCAGCAGGTAAGGAAAAAGGATTAGATATTACTATTGCTCCTTGTTGTCTCTATGCTGATGCTATGGGTTCTGCTGGCTCTAGTGGGGAAACTTATCAGAAAATGATTAAACATGATGCCGATTGGATTAAAAGATGCTTAAAGGTTGAAGGATGAAAAAACTGCAGACACAATCTTCCGTACTAGAAGCTCATCAGCTTACCGTTAATTATGACAAAACCCCTGTACTATGGGACATTAATTTTAAAGTGCCTTCAGGCCTGCTTGTAGGTATTCTAGGACCTAACGGTGCTGGCAAGAGTACTCTTATAAAATCTGCTCTGGGGCTAGTAAAACCTATTTCAGGAAAAATTGAATTTTTTGGTTTACCTTTAAAAAAAGTTCGTAAAAGGATTGCTTATATTCCCCAACGTCAAAGTGTAGACTGGGATTTTCCCATTACAGTGCGCGATTTGGTTTTAATGGGATGTTATGGAAGGCTAGGCTTATTGAGATGGCCGCGTAAAGCAGATCGAATGGCTGCCCATCGCTATCTAGAAATGGTTGGCATGGGAGCTTATGCCGATCGGCAAATTAGCCAGCTATCAGGTGGGCAGCAACAACGGGTATTTATTGCTCGTGCTATGTTGCAAGAAGCAGATTTATATTTTATGGATGAGCCTTTTGCGGGTATAGATATAGCAACAGAAAAAATTATTATGAAAATTCTAATCCAACTGAAAGCTCAAGGAAAAAGTGTTTTTATTGTTCATCATGATTTAAACAATGTTGAAAATTACTTTGATTGGGCTATATTGCTTAATATGCGTTTAGTGGCATGCGGGCCGGTGGAAAAAATATTCAAAGCTGATAATTTACAAGCTACCTATGGCAAAAGCTTTTCTTTATTCGATGAAGCAGTGAAATTATCTCAAGACAAAATCAAAGGAGCTGCTTCATAAACATATGTTATTTGCTAACTCGCCCTATTATTATTTTACCGACGCTGTTCTGAGAGCTCCTACACTTGGTTCGATGCTAATGTGCTTAGGAGCTTCTCTAGTGGGTGTATTAGTCTTTTTACGTAAAGAGTCTTTACTAGGGGAGAGTCTTTCTCATGCAGCCTATCCAGGTGTGATGATAGGTGTTATTTTGGCAGGAATGCTCCACCTAGACGAAGATCAAGAGATGGTGGTGGCCGGCCTGATTATGATAGCTGCTGGACTGACAGCTTTAGCAGGCCTGTGGGCTATCCACTGGCTAGAAAAATCTCTTAGGGTTCGTAGCGATTCAGCATTATGTTTTATTTTAGCGGCTTTTTTTGGGATAGGCCTAACGCTGGCTAGCCAAGTTCAATTTTCTTTTTCAACTCTTTATCGACAGGCGCAAGTTTATCTGTACGGCCAAGCTGCTACCATGACAGATATTCATATATTCGTTTATGGGACTTTGGCCTCGTTGATTACTTTAACCCTTATTTTGCTTTATAAAGAAATACAAACTATTTTATTTAATAAAGATTATGCCAAAAGCCTAGGAATAAACGTTTCAGGAATCGAGGCTATTATTTTTTTCTTGATCGTCTTAGCCGTGGTAATTGGCATTCGTTCAGTAGGCGTAGTATTAATGTCTGCTATGTTGATTAGCCCTGCAGCGGCAGCTCGGCAATACACAAACAGGCTTCCAATAATGTTAGTCTTGGCAGCCTGTTTTGGGTTGATTAGTGGGTATTTGGGCAATTATCTTTCTATAGAAGTTTCTAACTCTTTAGCTTCTCTTTATCCTTCAGCTCGGCTAGCGCTTCCTACAGGTCCCATGATTGTTTTAGTCTCCTCTTTTATTTGCTTGCTTTCCCTCTTACTAGCTCCCGAGCGAGGCGTACTTTTACGGGTGGTACGCATTGCCAAATTTCGCCACCGCTGCATGTGTGAAAATCTTCTTAAAGCTATTTGGCGTATCCAAGGAGGACATCCAGTATCTTTTGAGCAAATTGCTAAGTATCAAAGTGCTTCCAAGTTATATCTGCGTTTTGTTCTCTGGCGGCTTGTGCGTAATGGCTGGATGGTAAACGCTGGCAAGAAAGCTTATCAACTAACCAAAGAAGGAAATGTTTGGGCAGCTAAAATTGTTCGCTTGCATCGTCTTTGGGAGGTTTATCTGGTAGACTATCTGGGAATTGGGGCAGAAAAAGTACACTTGAATGCTGAAGAGATGGAGCATGTTATCACTCCGGAGCTGGAAGATAAATTAATAATATTATTAAATGACCCCAAACGCGACCCTCACCATCAACTGATTCCCGCCCAAATTAACTTATGAATAGTATAAACACTACCTATTTCAACCCCTATACCAATCAGAACTTCTTTGGCTTTTTTCTGCAGCTGTTTATACGTCTATACAGTTTCATTGCCGGTAAAATTTCATTAAGTGAAATGGTTGCGGATGAAATTCAAATGGTTGTTTTAATAGGCGTGGCTATTTCAGCAGCTTTAGTAGGAACTTTTCTGGTCTTGCGTAAAATGACAATGCTAGCCAATTCTTTATCGCATACAATCTTATTAGGAATTGTAAGTGCTTTTGTATTGTCGCAAAACAGTTTATTGGAAAATGAGACTCATTATTCTTCTATTGATATTAAATTTATGCTTTTAGCTTCATTGGCTGTAGGCTTGCTGACTGCCTTATTAACTGACTGCTTGACTAAAGTTGCCCGCCTACAAGAAGACGCTAGCATGGGCATTGTATTTACCAGCTTATTTGCCTTAGGAATCGTGCTAGTTACCTTGTTGACACGTAATGCCCATGTAGGCATAGAAGTCGTCATGGGAAATGTAGATGCTCTTCAATGGGAAGATTGTAAATTTGTATGGGTTATTGTATTTTTAAATGTTCTTTCTATCAGCTTGTTTATTAAAGAATTTAAAATTACTACCTTTGATCCCTATCTATCCAAAGCTTTAGGAATATCGACGATCTTCTTTAATTATTTACTCATGGTTCAAGTGGCAGCTACTACGATGGGAGCTTTTAGAGCGGTGGGGGTTTTAATGGTATTGGCTTTTATTACGGGGCCTGTCTTAACAGCTAGGCTTATCACTCACAATCTTAAAATGTTGTTGTTATTAGCTGCTGCTTTAGGAAGCCTTGCCTCAGTTATAGGTGTAGCCCTGGCACGCCATATTTTAACTGTTTACAATATACCTCTTTCTACTTCAGGTTTAGTGGTTTGCACTATTACTGCCTTGTTTGGCTTTACTTTGATTGTTAAAACAATCAAGGTAAAGCTGCTTAAGCCGAGAGATCTAGTCCTTCCTATTTTTTAATGATTTATTGAATTTACAAAGATTGTTCTCTCTAAAAAGCTGCTTCTATAAGGCTTAATAATTTTTTCTTTCTTGTTAGAACTTTTCCAATAAAGAACGTGGCAGCGCGCCAAATTATTAAGCCCATGCACAAGAGTACCCGGTGGGCCTTCATAATCCGTATCCCCGTGTGTGTATGAGCGCTTGAAAGCAATATCTTTTAAATTATCAATAGGAAGCATACATGGAGCTATGGTTTCAAAATAATAAGGTTTTCGCCGTTCCCAATTAAGGGATAACTGTAAATTTCCTAGAATTTCTCGCCCTTCATATAAGTAGCGTGAATTAAAAAGGGATAAAACAAGGGTTCCTAAAGATGTAATAGAAATAGTCAACGCATAAAGAGGAGTTCTACAAATATCTAAGCAATTATTTAAAATGATTCTTGTTAACTTTGGTTGTTTTTGGTGGAGAGAAGATGAGGGGTTTAATGGATGGGGGTTAGCTCTTAGTGCTTCCCATTTCTTCTTTTCAAGATCGTAATATTTGTAAATAGATAGTGGAAAAAAAAGGTGAAAGATAGTTTTAGCTACATAAAAAATTGGGCTAAAGAGCGCAAGCGCTCCAAATTTCCAAGCTAAAAGAGATTTTTCATCGTCCCCATAAATATTCATATTTTTGGTATGAATAACAGCGGCATAACAATGCTGGATTCTTGCCGTGGAATCATGAGGACAGATTTGGTTCCATTTTATAATGATTCGCCTCCATTTGCCTGTCCCTCTCTCTGCTACCATCCTATCATTAAGGTCTAAAGCTTGGCTATTTAAAGAAGTATCTTTGTCTGTACATTTATTCATTATTTTCAAAATAAAGATTAGATATAAATATTGATTGTTAAGGTAACGATCAAGGCTTATTTTAAGTAAGGTTTTTATTTTTTTCATAGATTTTTTATCTATAAGAAAGAACACTTCGTCTTCTATTTTAAAATACTCTACTAACTCTTAAGTTGTTCATAAACATTTTTAGTAAAGCTCCATGCAATTTTTTTTTGTAAAGAAGGGAAGAGGGGAAAGGCAAAAGATTTAAAGATTAGCAGGTTTTTCCTGTTAACTTTTAAAAGTATTGCTTACTAAGGATCTAATACCAGCAAGAAAAATTGATCTGCATGCTTGCTAGGGAAGGATTTAGAAGCTAGTTTTTTTGAGTGTTCTTTATAAGCTAGCCCTAGTGTAGTGTAAATCATCAAAGAAACTAGTAAAAAGATAGTAAGTTAAATGAAAGAGGAATCTTTTTAGGACCCTTGCTTCTATTATCACTAATTTTACATGGAAAGAATAGGTATCAGACAGCCAATGAGCCTTATTCAAATCATTTTCTTGAGGTGGTGACAAGTCTAGATAGCATTCTTCTTCCTAAAAAAGAAAAGCTTGCCTCTCAGATTTAAATTTTCCAAATTATCAGGATAAGTTGATGTAAAACTTTTGCACTTGCTAGTCTAAATAAATTACTTCCTTATTTTCTTTTAAATTTGTTTTCTTTTAGATGCATTTCTAGATTATTAGCTAACAAACGCATACATAAAATTTATTACAAAAGGCGGTATAATGAATCCTATTTCTTCCATCACCTTAGAACAATTGCCTAATGAGATACTAGCCCCTATTTTAGGAGCTTGCGTTAACCCTTCCCTATCTAGCGTTTGTAAAAGATGGCGACATTTGCTGGCTACGGAAGTCATGTCTTCCCTTTATAAGCAAACGGGTAAGATGCATGCTCCTCATAGAGATATTAGCGAACAGACTTTTATTTTAGATAGGCTTTATAAGCTAGAAGAAAAGCTTTCAGAGACAGTAAAGGTCTATGCAATCTTCAGGCAAATCTTTACTCAAGCTACCTCTCTTTCTCCTTTAGAATTTAAGTGGAAAACCGAGAAAAAAAATATTTTACCCTCACTAATTACTGCTCTTATCTTGTAAATATCAATAGCCTCTTAATGTGAAAAGAACTTGGCGGAGGAGAAGAGTATTTAGAAAGAGAAGAAATTAAAGCTTTATCCTTAGAAGAAAAAGACAAATTTTTTAAGGAAGGGATTGAAAATTATAGCAAAGATATTACGAAATTGCATTTAGCAAAAATTGGCTTAACCTTATTACCTGTAGAGATAGAGCAACTGTTGCAGTTAAAAATTCTCTTGTAAATGACACCAAGCTTACCACTCTTCCGGCAGAAATAGGGCAGCTATTGCAGCTGGGATTGCTTGGCTTAGATAACAACCAGCTTACCACTCTTCCGGCAGAGATAGGGCAACTATGCCAGCTGAAAAGCCTTTTCTTAGAAAGCAACCCGCTCACCTCTCTGCCGGCAGAAATAGGGCAGCTATCTCTGCTACAAAATCTTAATTTAAGCAATAACAAACTTACCACTCTTCCGGCAGAAATAGATCATCTGCTAAACGAGTTAAATCTAGAGCTAAATAGAAGCCGGTAGGGAAATTTTCCTCAAGAAATAATGCTACATTTAAAGTTATAACTTACATTTCTCAGCAAAAAAATAATTAGGAATTCTGAGGGCCAATCGAGTAAGATGTTTTCTGTAAGGGTTTAAATTAAACGACTAAAAGTTATGTAAATAGATACACAAAACGCCGATCATTTAGAATTGGTAGCTTAGAATGTGTGAGGAGATAGGGTTAGTTGACCTTATTGATCAAGCAGTAGGTAACCAGGCGAAGAATAAGCATCTAATCTAGGGATAAGCTGTTGAATACATGATCTTAAACGGATGGGGATTTGTAAGTCGGACGCTTTACATGTATTCTGAGTACTTTGAAGACAAACCCATCGATCATTTGCTAGGTATGCCAGTCATTCTCGAGCAGATTGATGATAATGTTTTAGGCAGAACACTGGATAAGCTATTTGAAATGGGCATGACTGAGCTTTTTACTAAGATAGCCCTGCATACAATCAAAGTGCTGGGTATCCAAGTAAAAAGTTTACATTTAGATGCGACAAGTTTTCATGTAGATGGAAACTTATGAGAGCCTATTAGAACAAGGAGAATCGTGCATTCGTCTATTACAAGGCTACAGTCGCGATCACAGGCCTGATTTAAACCAAGCTGTCTTGCAACTCATCACTTCCAATGAAGGCAATATCCCTTTGCAAGCGGCCGATGGCAATAGCAGCAATAAAACCGCCTTTACGCGAGTTGTGGCCGAACATCT
The DNA here is from genome assembly GCF_011087585.1 of Neochlamydia sp. AcF84. Classification (NCBI taxonomy): domain Bacteria; kingdom Pseudomonadati; phylum Chlamydiota; class Chlamydiia; order Parachlamydiales; family Parachlamydiaceae; genus Neochlamydia; species Neochlamydia sp. AcF84. The sequence continues at coordinate 4,750 of NZ_VJOT01000009.1, read as the reverse complement.
TAAAAGCTTTCGGCAAGCCGTAGAGAATCGTTATATAGTAGGAGACAGTGCTTTTTATACGCCAGCTACCTTACAAGCCTTTAAAAGAGAACAACGCTTATTTGTAACTCCTGTTCCCATGCAGATCAAAGAGGCCAAAGAACTCATATTTGAAGTGCTTTACGACAAGACGGTAGAGATGGCAGAAGGGTATCGAGCTTTTAAGAGCATTTCTTGCTATGCAGGCGTTGAACAAAGATAGGTAGCCATCTTTTAACCAAGCTGCCTATCAAAGAAAATGCCGCACTTTAGCTAAGCATTATCTTAAGGACGGTGAGAAAGAAGCCAAAGCCTTTATTAAGCTCATGCAGCAAGAATTTTCATGTCCAAGTGATGCTAAGCGTCAATTAGATAAGCTTGCAAAGAAGCTTAAATATATACAGATTATAAAACCTCAAGTTATAGCAACTCAAAAGCATGCTAAATCTGGTCGGCCCAAAGCTAAGCAAAAAACTTCTATATCTAGCTATCGCCTACAAGACACAGTAGCTTGCTCTTTGCTTAACAAGTTAGCCGATGCCCTTCTGGTGATAAGGATACGAATTGTTTTGACTTGCCTTTTTAATTTTTTTATATTGCCTTTAAAAATAAAAATGATAAAAGGCCATCACTACCCAAGGAAATAAAATGCATTCTATCTCTTCGGCCTCTATTGAAACCTTGCCCAATGAATTGCTACTCCCTATCTTAGAGGCTTGCGCAGTTCCTTCCTTATTTAGCGTCTGTAAAAGATGGCATCATCTGCTGGCTTCTGAAGTGATGCCTTCTCTTTATAAACAAATAGGTAAAGTGCATGTTCCTCAAGGAAATGTTAAGGAGCAGGCTCTTATTGTAGATAGGATTTATAAGCTAGAAGAAAAGCTTACTGAAGTAGCAAAGGTAAATGCAATCTTTAGGCAAATCTTTACTTTAGCCAAGTCTCTTTTTCCTTTAGAATCTAAAGAGAAAACAGAAGAAAAAAGAGGCTTAAGGCTGGCTAATTACTCTTCTTATCTTGTAAATATTAATCGCCTTTTACTTTGGAAAAAACTTCCTGGTGGAGAAGAATATTTGAGACGAGAAGAAATTAAGCACTTGCCTCTAATAGAATTTAAAGAGAAAACAGAAGAAAAAAGAGGCTTAACGCTGGCTAATTACGCTTCTTATTTCTTAAACATTAATCGCCTTTTACTTTGGAACAAACTTCCTGGTGGGGAAGAATATTTGAGCGGAGAAGAAATTAAGCACTTGCCTCTAGAAAAAAAAGGAGAGCTTTTTAGAGGTTGGATTGAAGAAAATTGTAAAGACTTAACTTTGCTAAATTTATCTAAAGCAGGCTTGACTTATTTACCCACAGAAATATGCCAGTTATCTCAACTGCAAGAGCTTGATTTAAGCCAAAACCAGCTTGCTAGCCTTCCTGCAGAAATCGGAAAGCTATCTCAGCTGCAAAAGCTTCACTTAAATCAAAACCAGCTCACCGCTCTGCCAGCAGAAATCGGGCAATTGTCTCAGCTAGAATGGCTTAACTTAAATCAAAACCAGCTCACCAGCCTGCCTGCAGGAATCGGGCAACTGCCTCAGCTGCAAGAGCTTTACTTAGATCAAAACCAGCTCATCAGTCTGCCCGCAGAAATCGGGCAATTGTCTCAGCTGCAATCGCTTTACTTATATCACAACCAGCTCACCAGCCTTCCTGTAGAAATCGGGCAGCTGTCTCATCTGCAAAGACTTGCCTTAATTCAAAACCAGCTCACCGCTCTGCCAGCAGAAATCGGGCAATTGTCTCAGCTAGAATGGCTTAACTTAAATCAAAACCAGCTCACCAATCTGCCTGTAGAAATCGGGCAGCTGTCTCATCTGCAAAGACTTGCCTTAAATCAGAACCAGCTCACCAGCCTTCCTGCAGAAATCGGGCAATTGTCTCAGCTGCAATCGCTTTACTTATATCAAAACCAGCTCACCAGCCTTCCTGTAGAAATCGGGCAGCTGTCTCAGCTGCAAAGGCTTGGTTTAAGCCAAAACCAGCTCACCAATCTGCCTGTAGAAATCGGGCAGCTGTCTCAGCTGCAAAGGCTTGGTTTAAGCCAAAACCAGCTCACCAATCTGCCTGTAGAAATCGGGCAGCTGTTTCAGCTTACCATGCTTACATTAGCGGGAAATCCTTTGGAAGATATTCCAGAAAAAATAAGGCAGCGTTTTCAATTGTAGAATGGCCATAAGTGCTTTTTAAGTTGGAGTGAGCTAAAATGAAATAAAAAAACTTTTAGCCATCTTATCTTTAAATAAGTAATTCGCTTTCCTTCCCGCAACTAGGCAAGCTTAAACTAGCCTACACATTATAAAGACAAGAAGTTTCTCTCTTTTTCTGCAGATTGCTAGGATGGGAGAACAACCTTTCTTGACAGGAAGAAGTTAGGCGTATTGTATTCCATCAGGCGGTAGAAGAATTAAAACATTGCGCCAAAAAGAGCCGTTTTTCTCAAACAAGGCAAAGAATCAATCTCATTCTTTTAGCCAAACCAAAATTGCCGCGTCACTTAATCGCCAAAACCTGTGGCTGCTCCTGAATGTTTGGAAGGCCCTCCTTTTTTTCTTGGATCTATTTGAAAAAAAAGCGCCGGTAGATCATCTACGAGTTTTTTTTCATTGATAAGGATACGAATCGGTTTGACTTGCTTTTTAATTTTTTTTTATATTGTCTTTAAAAATAAAAATGCTGAAAAGCCATCACTACCCAAGGAAATAAAATGCATCCTATCTCTTCGGGATCTATTGAAAGCTTGCCCAATGAATTGCTGCTCCCTATCTTAGAGGCTTGCGTAGCTCCTCCCTTATTTAGCGTCTGTAAAAGATGGCATCATCTGCTGGCTACGGAAGTCATGCCTTCTCTTTATAAGCAAATAGGTAAGATGCATTTTCCTCAAGGAGATGTAAATGAGCGAGCTCTTCTTATAGATAAAATTTATAAGCTAGACGAGGGACTTCCGGAAATAGCAAAGGTTGCTGCAATCTTTAAGCAAGTCTTTAGTCTAGCTATAGCTCTTTCTCCATTAGAATTAGAATTTAAATGGAGAACCGAGGAAAAAAAATATCTTACCCTGGCTAATTACTCCTCTTATATGGTAAATACTAATCGCCTGTTAATGTGGAAAAAACTTCCAGGTGGAGAGGAATTCTTAGAGCAAGAAGAAATCAAGTACTTGCCTTTAGAAAGAAAAGGAGAGCTATTTGGAGGGTGGATTGAAGAGCATGGCAAAGAGATTACGTGTTTAAACTTAACAGAGAAGGGTTTGACCTTTTTACCCTTAGAGATAGTGTTGCTACCCCAGTTACAAGCGCTTTATCTAAGCAATAATCATCTCACAATTCTTCCTAGAGAGATAATACAACTTTCTCATCTAAAATGTCTTAATTTAAACGATAACCAGCTAAACACTCTTCCTGCTGAGTTAGGGCAGTTGTCTAATCTGCGAAGACTTTTATTAGAAGGTAACCAGCTTAATACCCTTCCAGTAGAGATAGGAAGACTTTCGCAGCTGCGAGAACTTTCCTTAGAAGTCAACCAGCTTATCTCCCTTCCTGCAGAAATAGGCCAGCTTGCTCAGCTAAAGAAATTAAACTTAAACTATAACCAGCTCAGCACCCTTCCAGCAGAGATAGGACAAATGTCTAAGCTGCAAAAACTTTTCTTAGAAGGTAACTATCTTATTACTCTTCCAGCAGAGATAGGGCAGCTATCCCAGTTGCAAACCCTTAGCTTAGAAAGTAACCAACTCGCTTTCCTTCCTGTAGAAATGGGTCAGTTAGCAAAGCTAAAAGACCTGGACTTAAAAGACAATCAGCTAACTCATCTTCCTAAAGAGATGGGACAGCTAACATATCTAGAAAGCCTTGTCGTAAGATGCAATCTGCTTACTAGCCTTCCTAAGGAGATATGTCAGTTGCTTCAGCTGAGACGGCTTGATATACGCTATAATCAGCTTACCTTCCTTCCTGTAGAGATAGAGCAGTTGAATAATAATGGAAACGTAATCCTTGATTTAATCGGAAATCCATTTGAAAGTATCCCTCATGTGCTAAAAGAGCGGTTTCACCCCTGGTATTGAAAAAATTTTAACAGTTACGTTACCGATCTAGCATTAGTCAAATTTTTTCATAAAAAAGCCCTGAGGCAGGCTTTAGGTAAGCGGTCACGGGGGTAATCAATTATTTCTTGGTAAGTAAAATAATTTGTAAAATTTATATTTGTCTAATCATAGTATGCAACCCTCATACGAACAGCTGTTTAAAGAAAATGCCTGGTTATGAGCTGAAAATGCAAAGTTAGAAAAGAAAAGAAGTTACGATAGGCTAAGACTTAAGCTGCTATTCTTCAACAATGAATGTGTTAGCCCCAAATATAATACTTAAATTAACTGCTAATGTTTCCGTTTTACTCGGTCTGCTACCACTATTTTTTACTATGGAAATTTTTTGGCAGTTTGTAGATAAGCATCAAAAAGCTATTCCTTTATGGCTGCTATTAAACTTTTCTTTTATTTTTAATACTACAAAGAGAACTTGCTAGATAAAATATCGCTTTATAAAAAGCTCAAATTTTTTATCATCCCATAAATTAATCATACCTTATTAACTCACCTTACGCACAGATGAGTTGAAAAAATTATTCTAAAGGTATATTTTTTTCTTTGAAAAGAGGAGAAAAAAATGAAACTTGATCTTCTTGATA
>NZ_VJOT01000008.1 GCF_011087585.1 Neochlamydia sp. AcF84 | reverse complement strand
CTTTAAAAGAAACTTTGGAGGAGATTTTCGCTCTAGGAAGATAGACTATCAGCGGGCAGAATTATATGCTAAATCTTTGGCAATGAACAAGATGACAGCACTTGGAATGCCCAAAGGACAATGGGTACTAACTTGATAAGCTTTTAAACAGACCAACTATTAGGTCATTTACGCAACAAGGTCATCCTGTTCCGTGACCGCTCACTAAATTGATGTGTTTATATAATTATTAAGCAAAAAAATCTTGCTTTAAAAAATAAAAATCACAAATAATAATTGGTTTTATTAAGGAAATGAGATGGTAAATACATTAACAAATAATGGTAACAATAAAAATGTGACTTCTTCTTCCCTCACTCAGCTTGCTGTTTGCTCTATAGAACAGCTTCCCGATGAGTTGCTATTACATATTTTTTCTTTTTTGCAAGCTTCCGATCTCCTTGAAGTTGAACTGACATGCCATCAATGGAAAAATTTGGCAGAGGAGGAGACTTTATGGAAAAGTCTTTATGTACGGTATTTTAAAGTTATTGAGCCGGTGGGTGACACTTACAAAGAAAGCTATTTTAGTCTATCTGAAGCTGACCATCATTGGGGAAAAATAGATGAATTGTTTGAGAGCTTTAAAATCTGTTAATTAAGGAAATGAGATGGTAAATATATTAGCAAATAATGATAACAATAAAAATGCGGTTTCTTCTTCCCTCACTCAGCCTCCTGTTGGCTCTATAGAGCGTCTTCCCGATGAGTTGCTATTACATATTTTTTCTTTTTTGCAAGCTTCCGATCTCCTTGAAGTTGAACTGACATGCCATCAATGGAAAAATTTGGCCGAGGAAGAGATTTTATGGAAAAGTCTTTATCAACAGTATTTTAAAATGATTGAGCCTGCGGCTGAAACTTATAAAGAAGACTATTTTCGTATGTCTAAAGCTGACCATGATTGGAGAAAAATAGATGAATTGTTTAAGGGCTTTAAGGTATGTGAATTCGGGCAATGGGATTGTAAATATGCTTGTAAATAATGATAACCATAAAAATGTGGCCTTTTCTTCCCTCACTCAGCTTACTATTAGCTCTATAGAGCAGCTTCCCGATGAGTTGCTATTACATATTTTTTCTTTTTTGCAAGCTTCCGATCTCCTTGAAGTTGAACTGACATGCCATCAATGGAAAAATTTGGCA
>NZ_VJOT01000007.1 GCF_011087585.1 Neochlamydia sp. AcF84 | reverse complement strand
TAAAGGTGTGGGACGCATTTATCAACAGACAGTGATCGATACCTATTCTAAGGTAGCTTTTGTCAAACTATACGATAGAAAAAATGCGTTGGTAGCAGCAGATATGCTGAATGACCAAGTCATTCCCTGGTTTGAAGAGCAAGATATTCGTATCTTAAGAATATTGACCGATCGTGGTACAGAGTACTGCGGAGCAAGAGAGCATCATGAGTATGAACTTTATCTGGCCATTGAAGACATTGACCATTCTCGCACTAAAGCCAGGCATCCTCAAACCAATGGAATCTGCGAAAGGTTTCATCAGACCATCCAGAACGAATTTTATGCCACAGCTTTTAGGAAGAAAGTGTTTAAAAATGTTGAAGAATTACAAGGGGATGTGGATAAATGGATGAATGAGTATAATAATGAGAGAACACATACAGGAAAGTATTGTTTTGGCAAGACGCCTTTACAAACATTCTTAGATGCCAAACATCTTGCACAAGAAAAGATGTTAGATAAGTTACAACTGACAGAAATAGTACCTGCCAGGTAACTCATGTTTGTCAGGTCAAGTACTGTCTAGGACACATTAAGTGAAGCGATGACTATTGTCATCATGTTTCATAGAAGTAGCTTTAGAACATTTAAAGATTACTATATCCGGCAAGTTATTCCCTCCCTAAAGAAATACTTTCCTAATATCCTTTCCTATCATAAATTCATCACTTTAATGAAAACATGTTTGTTTCCTACTTTTGTTTATTCATAGGCTTGCTTAGGAGAATGTACAGGCATTTCGTTTGTCGATTCTACTCTATTGACAGTATGCCATACTCGTCGCATCCACTCCCATAGAGTTTTTAAAAAATAGCAAAAAGAGGAAAAACCTCTACAGGGTACTTTTATGGATTCAAACTCCATCTAGTGATTAACGATAAAGGGGAAATACTTGCTTATATGTTAACGCCAGGAAATGTGGATGATCGTATTCCTGTTCCTGATCTGTCTAAAAATATTTTTGGCAAAATGTTTGCTGATAAAGGATATATATCACACCAGTTATTTATCAAGCTCTATGACAAAGGCTTAGAAATTATTATTAGGTTTAGAAAAAACATGAAAAACAAGCTAATGTCACTGGTAGATAAGATTTTATTAAGGAAACGGGACATTATTGAAAGCCTTAACAATAAATTGAAAAATTCTTGTCAAATCGAACATCATCGCCATCGCAGCCCTTGGAATTTTTTTGTCAATTTAATCAGCGGAATAGTGGCCTATGCTTATGAACCCTGTAAGCCCTGCATTCAATTTACGTGTACGGAAAAACAAAAGTTAATGAGTTGGCTTACAGTTTAAGTCAGGGTTTGAAGCAGTCTTAGAGTATTTTCTTATCCGATAACTCGCGTTATCTAACATCTTTTCTGGCGCAAGATGTTTTGTATCTAAGAATGCTTGTAAAGGCATCTTGCCAAAACAATACTTTCCTGTATGTGTTCTCATTATTATAATCATTCATCCATTAATCCACTTCCTCTTGTAATTCTTCAACATTTTTAACACTTTCTTCCTAAAAGTTATGGCATAAAATTCATGCTGGATGTTCTGGTACAACCTTTCGCAGATTCTATTGGTTTAAAGGGTGTCAGGCTTTAGTATGTGAGTGGTCAATATGGTGAGTCGACCTGTGGAACTTCCCCACAAGCCTCTCGTAGAACGGTACAGGAACCTCTCGATTCATACCGCTCCCAATTAAGCAAACGCTCCTATCATTCCTTTATTCCAGTGTACAAATAACCCTGGGGTTTCCTTTACTATCTTTTCTATAAAGATAGTCGTTCTTGTTTTATGACCTGCAAGTTCCTTGTATTTACGCATTCCCCAAGCCACTAGTGTCTTATTAAAATGTCTGCAGAATTGGTATAGAGCTGATGGAGAATATTTCCCATAGTATACTAGCCATCCTCTGATAACTGGATTATACGTTTTGGCTATATCTCCAAGTTCTAAATCTGTTCTATTTCTTATATTCCATTGCCTAATGGTTGCTTTCATAGATTTTAGCGCCGCTTGGCTTACTGCTGGTGTAAAACTTATAAATATGTTATTTCGTTTACTGTTTTTGACCAGTCTTGGCCGAAAGGTATAGCCTAGAAAATCAAATTTTGTTTCCTTGTATTTTCCCTTGCGGCTTCCATCTTTACAGTAAATAATCTTTGTTTTATCTGGATGAAGCATCAAACTACATTCTTCAAATCGTTTCTTTAGATTTGTTAGAAGGTGTTGAGCGTCTTGTTCTGTGTTACAGTGTATTAATCCATCATCAGAATACCTACACTATAGCATGCTAGGATATTTCCTTGTCATCCAGGTGTCAAATACATAATGAAGAAATAGATTGGCAAGCACTGGACTAATCACTCCTCCTTGGGGCACTCCTGCATTTCTTGTCACAAGAATTCCATCTTTTAATTGAAGAGGTGCTTTTAGCCATCTTTCGATGTATAAAATAACCCATTTGTTATCTGTATGTTTTCTTACTGCTTTCATTAGAAGGTCATGGTCTATATTGTCAAATAGGCCTTTAATATCAAATTCCAGCACCCAATCGTATTTCCAACATCTTTGCCTAGTGATTCCTACAGCATCTAAAGCTGATCTATTCGGCCTATATGCATAAGAATTTTGGTGAAAATGGGGCTCTACTATAGGTTCAAACATCAGCTTTACAATCATTTGAGCTATTCTATCACTTACCGTAGGTATTCCCAAGATTCTTTCTCCACCACTTTTCTTTGGTATTGAAACGGCCTTTACAGGCGGTGGAAAATAGCTTCCCGAGGACATTCGGTTCCAGATTTTATAAAGATTGCTTTTAAGGTTTCGATCGAAGTCCTCTAGCGTTTGCTGATCTATGCCAGCTGCTCCTGCGTTTGCTTTTACAAGCTTATAGGCCTCCATAACAAGTGTTTTAGAAATAATAAAAGGTTTTGTTTCACTCACGATTTCCTCCTAGAAATCTAGTTGAATAATGAATGTTACCACT
>NZ_VJOT01000006.1 GCF_011087585.1 Neochlamydia sp. AcF84 | reverse complement strand
CTGTAACTGCCATAGGCTTTCTTTTTTGCCATGGCGTTTAATTCCTCTATTGTATGATAAAAAGCTACAAACATGGTTTCCTCCTTTCCAAACCTTTTCTCTCCCTAAATTATCCTCCTTATTTGAATTTAGAAAAAGGCTGTTTGCAATTCTCAATAGCTGCTACTTACGGAGTTCGTTTAAATGGTATAAGAGGATATCTTAAAACCCCCTATTTTGCCTTATCCATCTGCTTTATCAAAGACCTAATAGGTTGATACAAAACAACTTATTTAAGATAATTTTGAGAGAAAAGGGAGGTAAAGATGAGCAGTACATATCCTAGTCATTTATCAGATCGTGAATGGGAAGCCATTAAAATTTACTTTGAAGTAGATTACAGCAAAGGAGGCAGACCTATTAAACATACAAAAAGAGAGTTATTGGAAGCAATTTTTTATGTCTTAAGAACCGGTTGCCAGTGGCATTATCTACCCAAAGACTTTCCTCATTGGAAAACGGTTTACACTTACTTTAAGAAGTGGAAAGACACACATTTGTTTGAGAAAATTAATCATCATCTAAGAAAAAAATTAAGAGTTGTAATGGGGAGGAACCCCGATCCCAGCGCTGCCATCGTCGATAGCCAGTCAGTTAAAACAGTAGAAAGGGGGGGCTTACAGGTTATGATGGAGCTAAAAAGGTTAAGGGGCGTAAAAGGCACATTATAGTGGATACGCAAGGCTTTTTATTAACATGCCATGTAGGAGCTGCTGACGAAAACGATCGAACGGCCTTAATTAAGCTTTTAGATAAATGCAAAGGCCTATTTTCAACCATCACCAAGGTTTGGGCGGATATGGGCTATCAAGGCACTGCATTAAAGCAAACCTGCCAAGATCAGTATAACATTGACTTTGAGATCGTTAAAAGGCCTCCCCGTAGATTTTGGGTACATGAAGATAAAATAGAAGAGTTTTTAAAAACCATTGATTTAAGCTTTAAAGTCCTGCCCAAGAGGTGGATTGTTGAAAGGACTTTTGCATGGATTGGGCGTAATCGAAGAACTTCTAAAGAGTATGAGTACCTAACAACTACGAGTGAAAATTGGATTTATCTATCGATGATTAGACTGATGTTAAGGCGAATTGATAAGTTAAAAGAGGGGTTTTAAGATAACCTCTAATTAGCCAGAGTAAAATATCTTTTTTGCTCGGTTATCCATTTAAATTCTAATTCTAGAGGTGAAAGAGATCTAGCTAAAGTAAAGATTTGCCTAAAAATTGCATTTACCTTTGCTGTTTCAGAAAGTCTACTTTCTAGCTTATAAATCCTATCTAAAATAAAAGCCTGCTTGTTAATATCCCCTTGGGAAACATGTACTTTACCTATCTGTTTATAAAGAGAAGGCATGACTTCAGTAGCCAGCAGATGATGCCATCTTTTACAGACGCTAAATAAGGAAGGAACTACGCAAGCCTCTAAGATAGGGAGCAGCAATTCATTGGGCAAACTTTCAATAGAGGCCAACGAGATAGGATGCATTTTATTTCCTTGGGTAATGATGATTTTTCAGCATTTTTATTTATTAAAGGCAATATAAAAAGAATTAAAAAAGCACGCCAAACGAATTCGTATAGATTTAAGGAAAGGGCGGAGGCTTCCAAGTATTTAGGGGCAGCCACAGGGGTTTTGGCGATTAAGTGACGCGGCAATTTTGGTTTGGTTAAAAGAATGAGATTGATTCTTTGCCTTATTTGAGAAAAACGGCTCTTTTTGGCGCAATGTTTTAATTCTTCTATCGAATGATGGATTGCAATGCGTCTAGCTTCTTCCTGTCAAGAAAGGCTACTTTCTCCGCCTAGCAATCTGCAGAAAGAGAGAGAAACTTCTTCTCATTATAAATGTATAGGTTACTTTAAGCGTACTTAAGTGGCAGGAAGGAAAGCCGATTACTTGTTTAAAGATAAGATGGCTAAAAGTTTTTTATTTCATTTTAGCTCACCCCAATTTAAAAGTTACTCGCAGCCATTCTACAATTGAAAACGCTGCCTTATTTTTTCTGCAATATCTTTCAAAGGATTTTCCGCTAGTTCAAGCCTTTGTAGCTGAGGCAACCGCTCGATTTCTGCAGGCAGGCTGGTGAGCTGGTTTTGATTTAAGTCAAGCCGTGTCAGCTTAGACAGCTGCCCGATTTCTGCAGGCAGAGCGGTGAGCTGGTTTTGATGTAGGTAAAGCCATTGTAGCTGAGACAATTGCCCGATTTCTGCAGGAAGACTGGTGAGCTGGTTTTGATGTAGGTAAAGCCATTGTAGCTGAGACAATTGCCCAATTTCTGCAGGCAGAGCGGTGAGCTGGTTTTGATTTAAGTAAAGCCCTTTCAGCTGAGACAATTGCCCGATTTCTGCAGGAAAACTGGTGAGCTGGTTTTGATTTAAGATAAGCTGTAGCAACTGAGACAGTTGGCATATCTCTGCAGGCAGAGCGGTGAGCTGGTTTTGAGTTAAGTAAAGCTCTTGCAGCTGAGACAGCTGCCCGATTTCTACAGGCAGAGCGGTGAGCTGGTTTTGATTTAATTGAAGCCGTGCCAACTGCGACAGCTGCCCGATTTCTGCAGGCAGAGCAGTGAGCTGGTTTTGATTTAAGATAAGCTGTAGCAACTGAGACAGTTGGCATATCTCTGCAGGCAGAGCGGTGAGCTGGTTTTGATTTAAGTAAAGTCCTTTCAGCTGAGACAATTGCCCTATTTCTGCAGGAAGACTGGTGAGCTGGTTTTGATTTAAGCTAAGTTGTAGCAACTGAGATAGTTGGCATATCTCTGCAGGCAGGCTGGTGAGCTGGTTTCGATCTAAATCAAGGGTTTGCAGCTGAGATAACTGGCCTATTTCTGGGGGTAAGTAAGTTAAGCCTGCTCCAGATAAATTTAGGGAAGTTAGGTTTTTACAATTTTCTGCAATCCACTCTCTAAGAAGCTCTCCTTTTTTTCCTAGAGGCAAGTGCTTAATTTCTTCTTGGCTCAAGTATTCTTCCCCACCAGGAAGTCTTTTCCAAAGTAAAAGGCGATTAATATTTAAGAGATAAGAAGAGTAATTAGCCAGCGTTAAGCCTCTTTTTTCTTCTGTTTTCCATTTAAATTCCAAAGGAGAAATAGATTTAGCTAAGGTAAAAACTTGTTTAAAGATTGCATTTACCTTTGCTGTTTCAGAAAGCTTTTCTTCTAGCTTATAAATCCTATCTACAATAAGAGCCTGCTCCTTAACATTTCCTTGGGAAACATGTACTTTACCTATTTGTTTATAAAGAGAAGACATCACTTCAGAAGCCAGCAGATGATGCCATCTTTTACAGACGCTAAATAAGGAAGGAGCTGCGCAAGCCTCTAAGATAGGGAGCAGCAATTCATTGGGCAAGCTTTCAATAGATGCCGAAGAGATAGGATGCATTTTATTTCCTTGGATAGTGATAAACTTTTATCATTTTTATTTTTAAAGGCAATATAAAAAAATTAAAAAAGCAAGTCAAACCAATTCGTATCGAGTTAAGGAAAAAAGGGGGGAGGGCCTTCCAGGCATTCAGGAGTAGCCGCAGGTTTTGGGGATCAGGTGAGCGGCACTTTTAGTTTGGTTAAAAGAATGAGATTGATTCTTTGCCTTATTTGAGAAAAACGGCTCTTTTTAGTGCAATGTTTTAATTCTTCTATCAAATGGTGGAGTACAATACGCCTAGCTTCTTCCTGTCAAGAAAGGTTGTTCTCCCAGCCTAGCAATCTGCAGAAAAAAAGAGAAACTTCTTGCCGTTATAAACGTGTAGGTTAGCTTAAGTTACTTAGTCGCGGGAAGGAAAGCGGATTACTTGTTTAAAGATAAGATGGCTAAAAGTTTTTATTTCATTTTAGCTCACCCCAATTTAAAAAGTACTTATGGCCATTCTACAATTGAAAACGCTGCCTTATTTTTTCGGGGATATTTTTCAAAGGATTTTCGGCTAATCTAAGCATGGTAAGCTGAGACAACCGCCCGATTTCTACAGGCAGAGCGGTGAGCTGGTTGTGGCTTAAATCAAGCCTTTTCAGATGGGGCAATTGCCCCAATTCTGCAGGCAGGCTGGTGAGCTGGTTTTGCGTTAATTCAAGCATTCGCAGCTGAGACAATTGCCCGATTTCTACAGGCAGACTGGTGAGCTGGTTGTGGCCTAAGTAAAGCATTTGCAGCTGAGACAATTGCCCGATTTCTATAGGCAGGGCGGTGAGCTGGTTTTGATTTAAGTAAAGCCCTCGCAGCCGAGATAATTGCCCGATTTCTGCAGGAAGACTGGTGAGCTGGTTTTGATATAAGTAAAGCGTTTGCAGCTGAGAAAGCTGCCTAATTTCTGCAGGCAGACTGGTGAGCTGGTTCTGATTTAAATTAAGCGTTTGCAGCTGAGGCAGCTGCCCGATTTCTACAGGCAGGCTGGTGAGCTGGTTTTGAGTTAAGTAAAGCGCTTGTAGCTGAGACAGCTGCACCATTTCGGCAGGCAAAGCGGTGAGCTGGTTTTGATTTAAGTAAAGCCATTGCAGCTGAGGCAGCTGACCGATTTCTACAGGCAGGCTGGTGAGCTGGTTTTGATATAAGTAAAGCGTTTGCAGCTGTGGCAACTGCCCGATTTCGGCAGGCAGACTGGTGAACTGGTTCTGGCTTAAATCAAGCTCTCGCAGCTGAGACAATCGCCCGATTTTTGCAGGCAGACTGGTGAGCTGGTTCTGGCTTAAATCAAGCGTTTGCAGCTGAGACAATTGCCCGATTTCTGCAGGCAGACTGGTGAGCTGGTTTTCATTTAAGTAAAGCCTTTGCAGCTTAGATAACTGGCATATTTCTGGGGGTAAATAAGTCAAGCCTGCTTTATTTAAATTTAGCACAGCCAAGTCTTTACAATTCTCTTCAGCCCAATCTCTCAGTAGCTTTCCTTTTTTTTCTAGAGGCAAGTGCTTAATTTCTTCTCGGCTCAAGTATTCTTCCCCACCAGGAAGCTTTTTCCAAATTAAAAGGCGATTAACATTTAGCAGATAAGATGAGTAGCTAGCTAAAGTAAAATATTTTTTTTCTTCAGTCTTCCATTTAAATTCTAAAGGAGAAAAAGAACTAGCTAAAGTAAAGATTTGCCTAAAAATTGCATTTACCTTTGCTGTTTCAGAAAGTCTACTTTCTAGCTTATAAATCCTATCTAAAATAAAAGCCTGCTTGTTGATATCCCCTTGGGAAACATGTATTTTACCTATTTGCTTATAAAGAGAAGGCATAACTTCAGTAGCCAGCAGATGGTGCCATCTTTTACAGACGCTAAATAAGGAAGGAACTACGCAAGCCTCTAAGATAGGGAGCAGCAATTCATTGGGCAAGCTTTCAATAGAGGCCGAAGAGATAGGATGCATTTTATTTCCTCAGGTAGTGAGGACTTTTCAGTATTTTTATTTATTAAAGTTAATATAAAAAAAATTAAAAAAGCAAGTCAAACGAATTCCTATCCTTATCAAGGAAAAACGCCTCACAGGTAATCTACCAAGCTTTTATTTCAGATAGATTTAAGGAAAGGGAGGGTCTTTCAAGCATTTAGGAGCAGCAACAGGTTTTGGGGATTAAGTGATGCGGCAATTTTGATTTGGCCAAAAGAATGAGATTGATTCTTTGCCTTATTTGAGAAAAACGGCTCTTTTTAGCGTAGTGTTTTAATTCTTCTATCAAATGGTGGAGTACAATACGCCTAGCTTCTTCCTGTCAAGAAAGGTTGTTCTCCCAACCTAGTAATCTGCAGAAAAAGAGAAAAGCTTTTTGTCGTTATAAATCTGTAGGTTAGCTTAAGCTTACTTAGTTGCCGGAAGAACAGCGGATGACTTGTTTAAAGATAAGATGGCTAAAAGTTTTTATTTCATTTTAGCTCACCTCCATTTAAAAAGTACTTATGGCCATTCTACAATTGAAAACGCTGCCTTATTTTTTCGGGGATATTTTTCAAAGGATTTTCGGTTAATCTAAGCATGGTAAGCTGAAACAGTTGTCTTATTTCTACAGGAAGGCTGGTGAGCTGGTTTTGGCTTAAATCAAGCCTTTTCAGATGAGACAATTGCCCAATTTCTGCAGGCAGGCTAGCAAGCTGGTTTTGCGTTAATTCAAGCTCTCGCAGCTGAGACAATTGCCCGATTTCGGCAGGCAGAGCGGTGAGCTGGTTTTCATTTAAGTAAAGCCCTTGTAGCTGAGACAGCTGCCCAATTTCTGCAA
>NZ_VJOT01000005.1 GCF_011087585.1 Neochlamydia sp. AcF84 | reverse complement strand
TAACGGAAGTTCCATTTTTTTCTATAAACTTAAAGCCGGTAATTGTTTTATTATTAGTCTCTTATAGCTTTTTTATAAAAATTTGTAGTCACCAAAAAATTATTGAAATGTGTTTTTAGGATTTACATAAATAGCATTGCTAGTGTATTTATGTAGGTATGCATATAGTAAGATCAAAATTCAAATCAGCTGCTGGCAAAGTTTATGAAACGGTTTTGCTACGCGAATCCTACAGAGAAGGCAAAACCGTCAAAAAACGTACGGTTGGTAATCTATCCAATTGCACAGCCGAAGAAATTACTGCTATCGAGTTAGCTTTAAAATACAAAAGTAATCTCCAAGCCTTAGCCTCTTGCCGTGAAGCCACGATGCAAGAAGGTCTATCTATTGGTGGCGTATGGGTGATCTACCAAATGGCTAAACGTTTAGGAATTGTGGATGCTCTTGGCAACAACCGAGAAGGCCAGCTTGCGTTGTGGCAAGTGCTGGCACGCGTATTGGAGCAAGGCTCAAGACTTTCTGCAGTCAGGCTGGCAGAAACCTATGCCATTGCTCCGGTCATTGATCTGCAAGAAGGCTTTAATGAAGAAGATCTTTATAAAAATCTTTTGTGGCTATGCCAAAACCAAGCCTCTATCGAAGATCGATTGTTTACTAAAAGTTTCCACAAGAAAGCTCCTCACTTATTTTTGTATGATGTCACTAGCTCTTATTTAGAAGGCGAGAAAAATGAGCTTGCCGCTTGGGGTTACAACCGAGACAAAAAGAAAGGTAAAAAACAAATTGTTATCGGCTTGCTAAGTTCAGCCGAGGGTGCACCTGTCTCAGCAGAAGTATTTAAAGGTCATACGCAAGACACCTCTACTTTTCATGCCCAAATCAAAAAAGCTAAAGAACGCTTTAACTGCGAAAAGGTCACTTTTGTAGGCGATAGAGGAATGATTAAAAGCGGGCAGATCGAGGATTTGCAAGCGCATGGTTTTCATTATATTACCGCTCTGACAAAAGCCCAGGTAGAGACTTTAATGAAAAAAGGTGTGATCGAATATACCCTATTTGATGAAAACTTGGTTGAAGTCAAAGAAAATGGGATAAGATATATTCTTAGGCGCAATCCTGTGCGCGCCCAAGAAATCGCTCATTCTCGTCTTAGCAAGCTAGCTAGCATAGAAAAATTGGTTGCTATGCAAAATGCCTATTTGCAGGCTCATCCCAAAGCACACATGGAAGTAGCGCTAAAGAAAATTAAGGCTAAAATTGAGCGTTTAGCACTTAAAAGCTGTCTAACAGTTAGCGCACAAGATAGAAGCTTATCGTTATGCCTTAATCAAGAAATGTTAGCAGAAGATGCTAAGCTAGATGGCTGCTATGTAATTAAAACCGATCTAGCTCATGAAGAAGTGAGCATGCAAGAGATACATGACCGTTACAAAGATTTAGCTAGGGTAGAATCAGCTTTTAGAACAGTAAAAAGCGATCTTGAAATACGGCCAGTTTATGTACGTTCAGAAGAAAGTACAAGGGGCCATGTTTTGATTGTAATGCTAGCCTACATGATTATCAGAGAGCTTGATAAATCCTGGAGGAACCTTTATTTAACAGTAGAAGAGGGGCTGCGCAGTTTATCTACTTTAACACTAATAGAATGGACATTAAATGAAGGCTTAAGTTTTCAGCAAATTCCAGAGCCACGCCATCAAAATAAACAAATGCTTGAGGCTTTAAAGATAGAATTACCAAAAGTTTTGCCAAAGAATCATGCACATGTAGTCACTAGAAAAAAACGTCGACAAAAACCATAAGCTTTTAACAGTCAAAAGCTTGCTTACTACTGATTGGTTTTAAAAAAATGGAACTCCCGTT
>NZ_VJOT01000004.1 GCF_011087585.1 Neochlamydia sp. AcF84 | reverse complement strand
TGCCCAATCATCTGCACCGCATAAAATCGCCAAAATGCTAATCGTAACAATATCAAACAAACTATAGATTTGGTTTCTTTGCTTCCTTGGATCTTCCAGATCCTTAAATACAGCAAAAATACTATTGGGCTTATGCGTATCCATTCATTCCTCCTTTTTAAGGAAAAGAATGATAATTATACCTCTTGCTTTGTCAACTTAAATCTTCATGCAATTTCCCTGTGTTAAAAATATGAAACTTAAAACTACAGAGGCTTTTTACAAAAAGATCCCCATGAAAAAATTCAACAGTCAAAAAGCCAGTAGTGAGTAAAGTTAGATATTTACTAACTAGCCACACGATGGCCTGTCAGAGAATGCTTCCTCCTCATCATGTCGCTGACCTCTAAAAATTTAAACGATTCAAATCAACCTTTTAAACGACTAAAAAATTCTTGACTAATACAAGATAGTAAGAATATAATAATTATTGCTCAAATAATTTTTGTAAATTTTTATAGTTTAATATCTAATGCTAGACAGTTTTTTTATTCACCTGGAACAGGTGGAAAATATTCTATGGGGATATGTAGCTGTTCCCACCATCCTTCTATTGGGAATTTTTTTAAGTTTTCAAGCGCGGTGGGTGCAGATTGTTCAGTTTCCTCGCGTGGTAAAAACGTTTTTTGGCTTTTTGTTTGTTCCGGATAAGGATAAAAGTGGTGTCCATCCTTTACAAGCCTTCTTTGCTTGTGTAGGTGGATGCGTAGGCATTGGGAATATTGTGGGAATTACTACAGCTGTGCAAATCGGAGGCCCTGGTGCTTTATTGTGGATTTGGCTCACCGCTATTGCGGGAATGATGATTAAATATAGCGAAGTATATCTAGGAATTCGCTACCGGGTTCCCAATGCCCACGGAGGGTATAATGGGGGACCCATGTATTTTTTGCAAAGGGTGTTCAAAGGCTCTTTTGTTCCCACTATTGTAGGTGGTCTTTTGTGCATTTACGGAGTGGAAGTTTATCAATTCAATGTAATCGTAAAGAGCGTGACAGCCAATGTCAATCTTTCTCCTTACCTTGTTTTGGCTATCTTATTAGCTTTAGTAATTTTTGCAGGGCAGGGAGGCGTGCGTCGAGTAGGCAATATCTCAGGAATTTCTATTCCGCTTTTCGTGTTTATTTATCTAGGCATGGGATGCTGGGTACTTATCCAAAATATCGATAGGATTCCTGAGGTTTTAAGAGCAGTTTTTAATACAGCTTTTACAGGCCACGCCGCCGTGGGAGGTTTTATTGGCAGTTCAGCCATGGGAACGATATCTCAAGGAGTCCGTCGAGGATGTTATACGGGTGATCTAGGGGTAGGCTATGCTTCTGTTATCCATAGTGAAAGCTTTGTTAAAATACCAGAAAAACAGGCCTCCCTGGTAATTTTTGATATTTTTGTGGACACCTTCATGATTTGTACCACCAGTGTTCTCATTATTTTAGTAACAGATCTATGGCATCAGCCCATTAATTCTAGTCTGCTCATTCAAACAGCTTTAGCGCAATATTTTCCTTACATGGAATGGTTTATGCCTTTGTTTTTGTTCCTGCTGGGATATTCCACTATCAATGCTTATTTTTGTGTAGGTCTTAAATGCGCTGAATATTTGCACCCAAGGAAAGGTCGTAGGTTTTACTATATCTATGCTGTAATTACTTTAGGCGCGTTTGCTTTGGTAGATACAGCACAAGCACAAACTGTCATGACGATTGCCGGAGGACTTTTACTCGTTCTAAACTGCTATGGAATTTTTAAGTTACGGCATGAGATCTCTTATAATTTCAGTTTTCTTCAAAAGGAGAAGACCGAAGGATGTTCGATAGCCGCATCGGCGGACTTAAGCTGAAAGTAGGCATAGGCACTTCTTTGAGGCTTTCAGCGCTACTAAGGCGCCAATCTAACCTTGCTCAATAGAGATTGTGCCTCTATCGCTAGATGCCTAGCTCCTTGCAAGATATCTAATAAGGTGTCTCCACAATTATTTTTTCTCCCCTTTATTCTAAATCTAGTAGTATAAATCATAGCTTGTAGAGTTGTGGATAAGTATTCATTATCTTGTAATAATCTCCGCCATGTGTTTATCTGCGTTAAGGTTCTTTCTACTACCACCTTTTCGGTAAAGTACTAAATTCTTTTTGCAAAAGAATATAAAAAACATTCAGATCTTCATTCTACAGAGGTGTTCTATCTGTGGCCTTTTTACTATTTCAACTTTTTTGCTATGTTTTAAACGATAGCTTTTAATCTCTTTTCCTTAATAACCTTGATCTACTCATATTTTTTCTAGTAATTTTCCTCGAATGAGCTCGATGTGTTCCCCTTAAGTATTCTTGAAGAGGGTAGTCATATTTTCAGATTTTCTAGGAAGCCTCGCTATAGAGAAATAATTAAACAGCGTCTTTAAAGAGAAGTATCGTGAGAAATATGGCTCTATTGGCACCCTGCACAGCTTACATAAAAGGTAGCGTCTAACCAAGCTGTTCTAGAATGTATACAAGACTTCTCTCTTTTTTCATAGGAAGCAGCCCTCCTCCTCCCTTTTTTTCTTATCGTTCAAATCTTTAGAATAGCCTCTAAGCATTAAGCTTCTCTTCTCCTTAAAAGCAGCAGCCTTGGGGCACATTCTTTATATGCTAATCAAAATTAACTGGCCTAATGTAGATTCTAACTTATGCTCACCTCAGTTTTTCCTGTTTAAAACAAATTGGTTTTTCCGCTCCTAAAATTTTTCAAAATTCTTATTATATTGAAAGGTCAATGTTTTAGAAAAACTTTCGATTTTTGAAAAAGATTAGTAAATAAGTTTGTATTTCAAAAGTCTTTTCTAGGGCTTTTTCCTATAAAGCCAACTTCTTAATGGACTTATTTAAGGAAAAAATAGTATGAATTCCTTTTATATATCTCGTTGAAAATGATATAAAAACGACAAGTGAAAATTTTAGAAGTGCATGCAGACTGAAAAAGAAGTAAGGCTAAATTTACATAAAAGGCGGTAAGTAAATGAGTGTAAGCAATTCGGGTACAAAACCTTGTATATTCCCTGAATTCCAAAGAATACAAAATGATCCTAGTTATTCTCTAGGGGATACGGACGCCTTTATAGAAATTAGCCTAAAAATTTTTAAAAAATTGACACTTCAAGATTTATGCCAAGCGCAGCTGGTTTGTAGACAATGGAAGCAGTTAATTGGACAAACGGATGAAGCGAGCAATTTTCATTTAGAAAGCTCTAGAGTTAGCTTATCCAAAGAAAAATTGCCAACTTGTGATAAAGAAAATCGTCTTGATACTTTTCCTTTTCTTTGGGATTCGCAACAGATAGCAGCATCTTTATGGGATGATTCTTCAACTATTATTAATGAAGCAATGAGAGAAAAAGTAAATACTGCCGCTGACTATCTTAATAAGGAAGGGTTTGAATTAAAAGGTGTGCCAAGTGATGGCGACTGCTTCTTTAGTGCTTTTTTAGCAAGTTACAAACAACTTTCTAGAAAAATTCCTTTGCTAGACGAGCACAAAGATAAAATTTTTTATTTAAGACAGGTGCTTGCTGATATTGTTAAACACACAGACCGTAAAAGAGCAGAAGAAATAATAGAAAAAGGAACTTGGGTAAGCGGCTTGGGAGAAGGAGACTTATTAGCACCTGCTTTATCTATTCCTATAAGATTGGTAACAGTTAATGAAGAGCATTTGATTTGTGGCATTCATGATAGGCTGATTTTCTCAGACGCAAGCTCGCCTGAAGATTCTAGATCTTCGGAATGGGAAACTATTCCTCAAGAAGAAAGGCCTACAGAATATATTCTTATAGTGGATTTAGGGGGTCATTTCATTCATGCTCAAAAATCTTTAAGACAAAATCCTTTTTCTTTATTGAAAACAGAAGCTTCTTATGAGAGCATCGATTATTTTGATGAAATTGCTAATTACATAGAAAAAATGGTCTATCCTATCGATCAGAGCAGTAATGCTTTAACAAAAGAACAGTTAGAGAAAGCAGAAGAGATTTTTACGTTAGCTTTAAAACTTGCCGTCCGAAAGAATGATCGTATCCGAGAAGCCATTTGCATGGAAAGATTAGGGGATGTATATGTGGGTAAAGGAACACATGAAACACTTTTGCAAGGGGCAGGGCTTTATAACCAAGCTTTACGCTTAGCACCTCAGGAGCGACACAAACTTCTTAGGGATAAAATTTCTAAAGTCCATGACCTATTTGTTAGAATTTGTGAAAGCACACCTTTAAATCCTGCAGCACTAGAAAAACAATTCGAAACTAATTTACATACATTAAAAAATCTTAAAGAAGAAACACAATGTAAGCTTCAAGTTTTATCAGAAAATCCTTCTATGGAACAGGCTAGAGAGCTTCAAGGTGAGATTTCTCAACAGATAAAATTTAATTTAGGGCATCTTGCAATACAGCTTTTGCATCACTTACAATCTAAACCCTGTAAAACATCGATAAAGACCCAACAAGCTAATAATTTTACTGAGCAAGAAACATTAAAACCTCCTAGCTATTTAGTTATTCTACCTTTAAAAGTTTTTCAACAGATTTTTCTTTCTTTTAGCAGCTTGAAAAATGATGAATTAAAAAGAGTTCTTAATGCTAAGAGCTGTGCTCGTATATTTAGGCAGCACCTGCCCAGTAAGGTGCAGTTACTGAATCAGTACCAACCTCAAAAATTATTAAGCTATCTTGATAAAATTGCTGATCATTTAGAAAAGATGGTCTATTCTATCGATCAGATTAGTAATGCTTTAACAAAGCAACAGTTAAAAGAAGCAGAAGAGGCTTATACTTTAGCTTTAAAACTTGCCATTCAAAAGAAAGATTCTATCCAACAAGCCTTATATATAGAAAAACTAGGGGATGTATATGTGGGTAAAGGAACGCATGAAACACTTCTGCAAGCGGCCGGACTTTATCGTTATGCCTTACGCTTAGCACCTCAAAAAAGGCATGAAATTCTTAGAAGGAGGCTTTTTAGGATCCATGAACTGCTTATTAGGTTATGTAATGGTAAAACGTTGCACTCGGCAGCCATGAAAAGGCAATTTGCAGCTAATGACCAAGCTGTAAAAAATCTTAGAGATGAGATAGAGGATAGCATTCAAGCTTTACCGAACAATCCACCTTTTGAAAGTATTAGAGAGCTTTATAGTAAGATTGCTCTACGGATAAAAGTTTTCTTTGGACATCTTGTAATGCAGGCCTTAAATCATATAGGGGATGAGCCGTGTGAATATGCTATGATAGGCTTTGGTTCACTAGCTAGGGAAGAGATGACGCCTTACTCCGATCTAGAGTTTGGCATTCTTATAGCAGAAGATACCCCTCTAAATAGAAAATATTTTCAGAATCTTACAAGTCTCATTCATTTAAAAGTTATCAATCTAGGAGAAACTATTCTTCCTGCTTTAAATATTCCTTGCTTAAATGCCATCAATTTTTTTGATGACATTACACCACGGGGCTTAGCTTTCGACGGAGCGGGAGTAAAAGGAAAAGGCTGTAAAACTCCTTTTGGTAATAGAGAGACTTTTGAGCTCATTCAGACTCCTGAAAAAATGGCCGAATATATTGCCCAAGCCGAAGAAGGGAAATGGTGGCATGAAAAAGAACCTCATCTTCCAATGGAGCTTTTAACCTTTACTCATCTACTGGGCAACCCTAAGTTAACCGACCAATATAGCCAAAAAATTCAAGAAAAACTTAGTGTTTCTTATCGAGAAGGTTTTAATCTTCGCCAACACTTAGCCAAGCAGCATTTAATAGTAGCTGATATGGAAAATTTTAATCCAGCAATGGATGATTTAGACAAACAAGGCATGCTTTTTAAGGTTAAAAATGATTTTTACCGCTTCCCTCATTTAGCATTAGATAGAATAGCTCTTATTAAAAAAGTAAACGCCTCAGATACATTTACTAGAATCGATCAGTTGGAAAAGCAAAGCACTTTAAAGGGGAATGCTGCTGAAAAATTAAAGGAATGGATGAGTATAGCTTTATTTATGCGCCTTAAAACTTATGCTCATTATAAAAAACAGAATGAAATGATGAATCCTCTGACTAGGCCTTTCAGATTTGATGATTCTGCTCTTATTAAAAAACAATTTGCTTTAGAGCCAGAAGCTTTAAAAAAAGTTAGAGAAATTTATCAAGTCTTTATTCCTTTTTATAAAGCCTTCAAAGCTTTTTTATTAAGCAATGAAGACGATTTTGAATTTTCTAATTTAGATGATGGCTCCCCCGAAACCCGAGGTGATATAGCTCGAAGGCTTTTTCAATTTGAGGAAGCCGAAAATTTGTATTTCTTAGCAAAAAAAAATAACCCACAAAATTCCAATGCTTTCAGCGCCCTAGGACTTATCTATAAATCTCAAGGGAAATTAGAGTTAGCTGCTGAGTACACCCAGGAAGCGCTAGAAATTGATCTTAAGCTCTTTGGTGAGAATCATCCTCATGTAGTAAGAAACTACAACAATCTAGGGCTTATCTACCAAGAACAAGGAATCTTAGATAAGGCGGTTGATTATATCGAGAAAGCTCTTACTATAGGCTCTAAGCTTTTTGGTGAGAATCATCGTCTGGTTGCAGTTTTCTATAATAATCTAGCTATCTGCTATCGCACACAAGGAATTTTAAAAAAATCCATTGAATATACTAAGCGTGCGCTCCTCATTAATACTAAAATTTTTGGTGAAAATCATATTAGCGTGGCGTTACTTTACAGTAATCTAGGCACCCTCTATCAAGCTCAAGGATTTCTAGATCGGGCTGAGGAGAAAGTCCAAAAAGCACTCAAAATAATCCTTGAGATCTTTGGCCAAAATCATTCAATAGTAGCCTCCACTTATAACAACCTAGGACTTATTTACAAGGATCAAGACATTTTGAACCAAGCTGCTGAGTATATTGATAAGGCTCTAGAAATCGATCTTAAACTTTTTGGAGAAAATTGTCCCTCAATAGCAAGATATCATAATAATCTGGGACAGATCTGCTTAGACCAAGGAGAGTTAGAAAATGCAGTTGAGTATACCAAGAAAGGACTTATAATTAATCATAAGCTTTTTGGAGAAAATTCTCCTCAAGTAGCAAATGATTATGCCAACTTAGGGCTTATCTACCAGCATCAAGGAAATCTAAAAGAGTCGGCTGAGCATGCCGAGAAAGCGCTTGCTATTAGACTTAATCTATTTGGTGAAAACCATACTAGCGTGTCGCTACTTTATAATAATTTGGGCCTTATCTACCAAGACCAAGGCTATTTTGGCTGGGCCACTGATTATATTAAAAAGGCACTTGCTATTGACCTTAAACTTTTTGGTGAAAAGAATCCTCAAGTGGCATGCCTTTACAATAATCTAGGGCAAATTCACAAAAAACAAGGAAATTTTGAGAAAGCCATTAAGTATATCAATCTAGCGCTGAACATTGAACTTAAGCTTTTTGGGAAAACTCATTCTAATGTGGCAAGCCGTTATAATAATTTGGGAATGATCTACAAGGAACAAGGTAATTTAGAAAAAGCATCTGAGCTGATTACTGAAGCGCTTATCATTAATTTTAAGCTTTTTGGGGAAAATCATCCAAGTATCGCGATTACTTACAATAATTTGGGACAAATTAGTCAAGCCCAAGGAAATTTAGATGAAGCTGTTGGCCATACACTAAAAGCCTTAGCCATTGATCGCAAAAGATTCGGTGAAGTTCATTTTACTGTGGCCAGAGATTACAATAACCTAGGAACAATTTATAAAGAACAAGGAAAGTTAGATAAGGCTTTAGGTTATGTTCATAAGGCGCTTGATATTGATCGCGAGATCTTTGGTGAAAATCATCCCGATGTATTAAGAGACTATAACAATTTAGGGCTTATCTATCAAGATCAAGGCAACTTAAAGGAAGCTATTAAGTATAGCAAGCAAACCCTTAGGATGGCTCTTCGACTTTTTGATAATGCTAATCCTCAAGTGGCAATTTTTTATAATAATATGGCAACTGTCTACTTAAAACTAGGAAAGTTTAATAAAGCGGCAGATTACAGTAAGAAAGCGCTTGCTACCAACCTTGCCCTGTTTGGTGAAAATCATCCTAGTGTGGCAATTATTTACAATAATTTAGGAGCAATTTACCAAAAACAAGGCGATTTAGAGCAGGCGGTAGAGCTTACCAAGAAAGCGCTTGATATTGATCGCAAGATCTTTGGTGAAATTCATCCTAATATGTTAAGGGCCTTCAATAATCTTGGGCAAATTTTTAAAATGCAAGGAAAACTTGATATAGCGGCAGAGTATATCAAGAAAGCGATTGCTATTGAGTTTGAGCTTTTTGGTGAAAATCGTCCTACTATGGCAGGCCTTTATAACAATCTGGGAACACTCTATCAAGAACAAGGAAATTTAAAGCAAGCAATAAAATATAGCAAGAAAGCCCTCGTCATTGAGCGCAAACTTTTTGGTGAAATCCATTTTGATGTCTCGAGAGATTATAAAGATTTAGCCAACCTCTATAAAAACCAAGGAAAATTAAATAAAGCAATAGAGCATACAGAAAAAGCCCTTACCATTGATCTTAACCTCTTTGGCGAAAGCTCTCACACGGTGGCAAATCTTTATTCCAACTTGGCACAGCTCTACACTCTCCAAGGAAATCAAAAACGCATGATTGAGTGTTCTTTTAAAGCCAGTGAACTTCTTACTAAAATTTTGGGTGAAAATCATCCTGCTGCAGTTATGTTAAATAATACATGCAAGACACTTTTATTATTGTTAGGTAGTAATGCCCAAAGCTAAATAATTATCCAGTATTGTATTCATCTAGGAGTGGAGGCTAAAGAAACCGAATCGAATGGGGAGGATTAAGATAGAGGGGAAAAAGTAGGCAGTCGCAGGGAGGGACTATTTAAGATCATGATGTTAAAAAAGATAATGTAAATCAGAAAGTGCGGTAATTAGAAAAGATAGGTATTTGCAAGCATTTTTGCCTTTGCAGATACTCGTAAAATCACCTTTAAACCCTAAGCCTATCCAGTGATTGCTTACATTAATAGAGAGGCAAAAGTATGATTTCTTGAAGAATGGACAATTTTGTTGAGCAACCTCTTAAGGCTAGTATTTTGTTTCATTGATTGGCGATACCCTTCTATCTTTCACCCTTTTTAGTCGGTGTCATGATTTAGACCTTTAATCACAAGGAGAAAATGTGGGAAAAACTCTCTTTTTCTGAAGATCTTTATGATTAAAGCGGGGAGGAACGCTAGCACTTGAAGATCATTAATAGTCCTCTTAGGTTTACGTATGAACGGCTAGCAGATGGGTAATCTTCTAAGAATTAATGAGCGCTTAGGGTTTAGCCGGGTGCAATGACAATAGCTTGGCAATGTATTGTCTATTGGCATACACATAGTCTACTCCAGAATAAGCAGTATAAATTCCTGCTATACCTACCACCCATGTACATATGTATTGTAGATCAGGGCTGGATAAATAGCCTAAGGAATGAGGAATCATAAGGATTAATACAATTAAAGCAGCCATCGCTTGAATGCATGCTTTAATTTTCCCGCTGGTACGCGCTGCTAAAGCAAACCCTTTAAGTGCACAAATGGTTCGAAGTGTGCTAACTACAGAATCACGATAGACAAAGATAAAAATTAAAGCTAAGGGCAATCTGACAGGCTCTGCGGTAAATGTTAAAAAGTAAGAGAGACGCGCAATGCTATCAGCCATAGGATCTAGTATTTTTCCAAAATCGGTTACTTGGTTATATTTGCGCGCCAAATAGCCATCAAAGGCATCTGATAATTCACTAACGCCCAGCAAAAAAAGTAAAACATAGGGTAAAACAGATGGATTAATTTCTAAATAATCATGGTGAAGATAGACTAAAAGAAAAATGGGGCTGATAAAAATGCGAATAAAGGTAAAGTAATTAGCTATACTCAAGAAGTGACCTACAATTTAAAGGATTTTAGCTTAACTTTTACAAAACTTTAGATTTATTTTCTCTAAAAAAAGATCAACTTGTAAATTTCCCTTTATAAAGGGGGTTTTTTAGCTTCTTTTTTCAGTGGTTAGGATGCTCTGATAGATGTTTAAATATTCATCAGAAGGACTATTCCAGCTGAAATCTGTGTTCATTGCACGAATCATAAGTTGGCGCCAGCGGTCGGGATGATGAAACCAACATTCAAAAGCTCTATCTAAAGCTGACTCAATTCCTTTAGCATCAGGGTATTCGAAAACATATCCATTTGTTTTTTCAATAGTTTTTCCAGAATAATCTACATCCCAAATCGTATCTGCTAACCCTCCAGTCTTACGCACAATAGGGATAGCCCCGTATTTAAGGGCAATCATCTGCGTTAAGCCACAGGGTTCAAATAAAGAAGGTACAATAAACATATCTGAAGCGGCATAGATCAGATGCGCCAGTTCTTCGCTGTGATGTAAAATTAGGCGTACGTGAGGGTGCTCATGAAAATGGCGATTAAGCTGTTGAAATTCGGCGTTAATGCCCTCGATAGGGCTAGATCCTAGTAACAAAAATTGCCCTTTTTTTTCTAAAGTATAATGAAGAGCGTGTTTAATAAGCTCGATGCCTTTTTGAGGAACCAAACGCGCAATACAGCCTACAATCGGACGATGTTCTTCGGCTAAAAATAAGCGTTCTCTTAAGAAATTTTTTATGTAAGCTTTTTTATCTAGCGTATGGCGATCTTTTTTGCTTGCCGGTGCTTCTCGAGAGGAATAATGTGTAGGAAGATAACGATCGATCTCCGGATTCCAGTAGGAATAATCAATCCCATTCAGAATACCTTTAAATTTGCTTTGATATTTAGATAATGTTTTATCTAAACCGCGCCCTCCTAGAGGTGTTAGTACTTCTTTTGCATAATTAGGTGAGACGGTGGTGATATGATCTGCATAAATGATCGCTCCTTTTACTAGGTTGATAGCCTCTTTATATTGAGCATCTTGCATTATGTCTGGGAGAAGATAATGCGAACCCTTTAATCCTATATTATCAAGATTACTACGCGAACAATGTCCTTGATATTCGATATTGTGGATAGTAAAAACGATTTTAGCCTCTTTAGCGCCCTGAAGTCGATAAAGTTCATGATAGAGAGGGGCAATTACAGCTGTTTGCCAATCATGTAAGTGAATGATATGAGGAGATAGCCTTTCCTTTTCTATAAACTCTAAAGCTGCTCGTGAAAAATAAAGATAGCGTTCCATATCATCTTCGCAGCCATAAAAACAACCGCGGTGAAAGAAATGGGCGGGATGATGAGGCTCAATGAAATAGACTTTAAGATTTTCTACCCATCCCTTCCAGATGGTATTGCGATGCCAAGTTCCTTTATAGAAAGAGAGAAGAGAATCATTATAGATAGCAAAATCGCGGATGCTTTCTGTATCCATGCAATCATATTTGGGAATGATAAGGTCAATATCATGTCCCTTCCATGAAAGTTCTCTGCTTAAGCCTAGTAAGACATCTCCTAACCCGCCAACTTTGGCAATAGGAGCTAGTTCAGAGGCAATATTGATAATATGCATAAATGTGTAAGAGGCTCGTTTTATCTAGTTAAAATTTTTTTCCTCATCATAGGGACAAGCCTAAAAAAAATACAGAAAATCTCTTGAAAGCTTTTGATGTAGCCTTTGTATCTGATCATTAAAGGATTACTCTATAACATTTTTTTCACGTTTTGAAGTTTTGGAACGAAGACGAAGAATAGGGAAATTTTTTTGCAGATTCTACTATAGTTTTTTTGACTAAGGAGTGGTAAACCCTCAATCGCACAAAAGCTAGGCAAATGAAAATAAATAAAAAAAGCTTAGGCGTTTTTATGGATTAAATAAGGCTTGGAGGAGGCTTTTTCAAGGAGAGGAAAGAGAATAATCATGCTTGCTCATGCATGTGACGTAAGGGTAAGGTAGCTTATAGAGCTCTACTTAAACTTTGAAACCGGCAAATAAAAATTTAAGAGAACCTGTTAGAGGGCTTTGAAGCTAGAAAATAAATAAAAAAACTAAAAGGTATTTGCCAAAAATCTTCCATTCCTGTAGCATATCAAACTTGATTATCGCGTTAAACAGTAATTGCACTGGGGTGTCGCCAAGCGGTAAGGCAGCGGTTTTTGGTACCGCCATGCGGAGGTTCGAATCCTTCCACCCCAAATCTAGTAAGTAGATAAATAGGTTAAATGATACCCACAGCTCCTAACTTTGTAGTCTTTGCTGGTACTTCTCATCCTGAACTATCCAAGGAAGTAGCAAAAGACTTAAAAGTTAAGCTAGGTAAGATTAGCATTCAACGTTTTCCTGACCAGGAAATTTTTCTGGAAGTTTTGGAGGATGTTAGCAATAAAGATGTGTATGTCATCCAGTCATTAGCTTTTGCGCCCAATGAGTATTTAATGGAGCTCTTGATTATGGTAGACGCGCTGAAAAGAGCTTCAGCACGCCGCATCACAGCCGTTATTCCTTATTATGGGTATTGCCGGCAAGATCGTCAGGATAAGCCGCAGGTGCCTATTACTGCTAAGCTTGTCGCCGATCTTTTGCAAAAAGCGGGTGTTGCTTGCATAATTGCTGCAGATTTGCATGCAGGCCAAGTGCAGGGGTTTTTTGATATCCCTGTAATCAACCTCCAGTGCATGCCTCTTTTAGTAAAAGCTTTCAGAAAATTTGAGACTGATAAGTTAGTTGTTGTAACACCCGATGTGGGTAGCATCAAATTAGGGCGTGATTATGCTAATCATCTAAATGTTGGGTTTGCTGTTGTTAATAAACAAAGACTTAAAGCTGGTGAAGTGGAAGCTTTACAAGTGATAGGTGATGTTAAAGGAAAAGATGTACTTCTCGCTGATGATATGTGCTCCACAGGAGAAACATTAACATCAGCTGCGAAAGCGTGCCGAGAGAAGGGTGCTAAAAGAATTTGGGCGTCTATGACGCATGGTTTGTTTGTAGGGGAAGCTCTACCGCTTATCAACCAAAGTTGTATTGAAGCACTGATAACGACAAATACTGTCCCCTTCCAGGGTCTTGCAGAAAAAACCACAAAAAATGTGCATGTTGCCTCTGCAGCGCCTCTCTTTGCTCGAGCTATACTAAATCTCGCTACTTAAGAAGACATCCATAAAATTTAATCAATATTTAAAAAGAGTATGCTTTTGAATTTAATACTCTTATTCTATCGGAGGCTACATGAAGCTAAACGTTACTAAAAGAACTGCAGGAAAGAAGAGTAGCTCCAAGCAACTTCGCCGTGCAGGTCAAGTTCCTGCTATTATTTATAAGCGTGGAAATGAACAAGCAGACAATATAGCGCTGAACATCAGCGAGTTTAATGCTCTCGGTCGACAAGTTCAACCAGGACGGCTATCAACAAATATTTTTACCTTGGTAGATGAAAACGGCCAAGAACGACGCGCATTGCTCAAAGAGATCCAATATCATGTAACCAGATATGATGTGCTTCATCTGGATTTTGAAGAATTGGTAGACGATGTACAAGTCAATGTAAAAGTGCCTATTGAATGCACAGGGGTAGTAGATTGCGTAGGCATTAAATTAGGGGGCGTCTTACGTCAAGTCATTCGCTACTTAAAAGTACGCTGCTTGCCCAAAGATATACCTTCCGCTTTTGTTTTAGATATAAAGAATATGAATCAGCGAGAAACTCGTCGCTTGGTCGATTTGAATATCCCTGAAAGCATTAGACCTTTGGCTGATCTTAACGAAGTGGCAGTAGCTATAGTTAAACGTTAATCACTCTTAATAGACAAGGATAGTAAGTCATTCAGCATGCATCGCCTCTTTGTAGGACTAGGGAATCCAGGTAAAAAATATGAGCTAACAAGGCACAACATTGGATTTATGGTTTTACAAGAGTGGGCTTTAAACCTGGGAGTGCCCTTTAAAGAAAAGCCTCAGTTGCAGGGTTGGATAGCTAAAACTGCTTGGAACGAAACGACAATACATCTATTGATGCCCACCACTTATATGAATGGAAGTGGTCAAGCAGTGCGTCGATACATGGATTATGTGAAGTTAGTACCAGATAACCTTGTTGTCATTGTGGATGATGTGGCATTACCATATGGGCACATGCGCCTAAGGACAGAAGGGGGAGCTGGTGGACACAATGGCTTAAAAAGCATAGAAGCCTATCTAGGTACGCAAAGGTATACTAGGTTAAGGATGGGGATAGGAGACCATGGAAGCGGTAGCCTAGCTGACTATGTGCTGGATAATTTCACCCCTGAAGAGCAAAAAGTTCTTCCCACTTATATCAAGCAAGCTGTTGATGTACTTAAGCAGCTAATGAATGAAAGCATCACTGAGGTGATGAAAACAGTTAATAAACAGCCTCAATAGAGGCTTGGAAGACCTAAATTTATACTGGTCAGGAGAAAACAATGAGTCAAAAACCTAAGAACCTTTACGAAGGAATGTATATCATCAGCGCTACCTTAAGTGATGATGCTCGTCATAAAGCGCTCGATAGAATTCAAAAAGGAATTACAGAGCGTGAAGGGTCGATTTTAAAAATTCACGATCAGGGTCGCCGCCGGCTGGCCTATGAAATTGATGGACATCGTGAAGGGCACTATTTCGTGATTTATTTTGAAGTAATTCCCGCCGCTATTTCTGAGCTTTGGCAGGAATATCATCTTAACGAAGACCTCGTCCGCTTTATCACACTCCAAGCGGATAAAGTTATGGAAAAAATTGAATTTAAACCTTTATTGGAAGAAAGCGCATAAGGAGCACAGATTATGAGAAATATGGGTCAAAGGTTCTCTGAGCCAGGCGATTTCCGTTCGAAGAAACGTAAGCGTTGTCCATTTATAGCTGCTGGTATTAAACATATCGACTATAAAGATATTAATACTCTCTCTCGCTTTATTACCGAAAGAGGTAAAATACTGCCAAGGCGCATTACAGGCGTTTCTGCATATTATCAGAAACATCTGACAAACGCGATTAAAAGAGCACGTCACATGGCCCTATTGCCTTTTGTGGCAGAAGTTTAAAATTGAGGAGAACTAAATATGGCAAATAAATTGCTGTTGCTCAAGGACATCGAAGCGCTGGGGCGTAGTGGAGATATTGTTGGGGTTAAACCAGGCTACGCACGTAATTTCTTACTGCCGCAAGGAATGGCAGTTGTTGCAGATAAGAAGGCTTTGCGCATGCAAGCTCGTCTGCAAGAAGAACGTCAGAAAAAAGCGACTCTTGATCGCCAAGAATCTGATGAGCTTGCCACTAAGCTGGAAGGTCAGAATATTACTACAATCGTTAAGGTAGATCATGAAGGACATATGTATGGTTCTGTAAGTACTGGAGATATTGCTGAGCTTTTGGAACAGCAGATGTCAATCACTTTGGACAAACGTAGCCTTCAACTCAAGCATGCTATTAAGGTAACCGGCGTGCATAAAATTAGCGTAAAGCTTAAAGAAGGTGTTCAAGCTTCTTTTAGTTTAACCATTGAACCTGAAGGTAAAGCTGCTCTTCCTAAGGAAGAAAGCGTTACAAAGTCTAAGTAAAATTTAAGGTCTCTTGTAAACTGTTTTTACAAGAGACTTTTTGCTCTATTAAATATCTATTTTAAAATAGCAATAAGCCTTAAAACATTACTCCTATGCTTACTCTTTTAGCGCCTGCTAAAATTAATCTTTTTTTAAAGGTTCTAAATCATCGCTCAGATGGATACTATAATCTTGCTTCCCTTATTCAAACGATTAATCTTCATGATACCCTTCATTTTGCCCTAGGAAGCCAAGATGTGCTCATGTGTGAACATCCTAGCCTTTCTAAAGATTCTTCCAATTTAATTACAGCAGCTACACATCTTTTTAGGAAGAAAACGGGCTTAAATTTTGGTTTAAAGGTCGTTTTAGAAAAGAATATTCCCATGCAATCAGGGCTAGGAGGTGGCAGTAGCAATGCCGCAACCACACTATGGGCTCTCAATCAATTGCATGGCTTTCCTGTTCCTCTAGAGCAGCTAATAGAATGGTCGAGTGAAATAGGATCCGATGTTCCTTTTTTTCTATCTCAAGGAACAGCTTACTGCACAGGAAGAGGTGAAGTACTTCGTTTCTTAAATCCCTTACCTCTTCAGCGCTTGTGGATAGCCAAACCTTACGAAGGATTATCTACTCCTCTGGTATTTAAGCAACTCGATGTGACTAAAATATCTTCCTATGACCCAGAAGTAGTGCTACAAAGCTTTTTTTCTAATCAGCCTTTTTATTTTAACGATTTAGAAGGACCTGCTTTTGAACTAAACCCTTATTTAAAAACAGTTAAAGAAGAGCTGCTACGAAGTGGATATGAGACCGTCTCAATGACTGGCAGTGGGACAGCTTTTTATTGTTTGGGCCGTGTTGCTCCTCCCATCATTCCTCAAGTTACCTTTTATCCTGCAACTTTCATCAACCGTCCTGCAGACAGATGGTACCCTTTTGATTCTGCGCGCGATTAAATTGAGCTATTGATAGAATGTAAGGCTATTGAGGCTTTAATTAAGTGAGTGAAGGTTTTTTAATCTGTTCCTAGCTTTGCTAATATTTGCCTATTTGAATTTTAAGAAAACAATTAAATTCTATCCATAAATAATGGCCTACTCAAGAGGTGGGGAAGGAGCAAATTTAGCTTGGACAGAGAGAATCATCTGGGTAAAAATTTTTAATCCTTTAAATAAGATTTCCTATGAAAGCATTTAGCGATCAGTACATTATCATCACCGGAGGCGCTGGCTTTATTGGCTCGGGCGTAGTACGGCATTTAAATGATCGAGGAATCTCTAATTTGATTCTCGTCGATGATCTAGGCGTTTCTGAGAAATGGAAAAATCTAGTGGGCAAATGTTTTATAGACATTTTGGATAAAAGTCAGTTGTTAACATGGATGGTAGGGCGCGAAGATGCCATTAAAGCTTTTATTCATTTAGGAGCCTGCAGTAGCACTTTAGAAAGGGATGCCAGCTATCTTTTGGAAAATAACTACCGCTATAGTGTTAAGCTAGCTGAATATGCGTTAACCCATGGCCAACGCTTTATCTATGCTTCTTCGGCTGCAACTTACGGGGATGGCACACAAGGATTTTTAGATAATGAAAATCTATTAGAGAGCCTGCAACCGCTTAATATGTATGGCTATTCTAAGCATCTTTTTGACTTATGGTTAAAAAATCAGAAAGTCTTGAATAAGGTGGTAGGTTTAAAGTATTTTAATGTTTTTGGACCCAATGAAAATCACAAAGGTCAGATGGCTTCAGCCATTGTGCGCCTGTTGCCTGCGGCCCGACATGAAAATGTCGTGCGGCTTTTCAAATCTTCTGAGCCCAGTAAATATCCTGATGGGGGACAAAAACGCGATTTTGTCTATATTAAAGATGTGGCTCGCATGACTTGCGCTTTTCTTTTTAACAAAGTCAATGGAATTTATAATATCGGTTCAGGAAATGCTAGTACTTGGAATGAATTAGCTGCTTCTGTTTTTAAGGCTATCCATAAGCCTGTTAAGATAGAATATGTAAATATGCCTGAGGAGCTGGTAGGTAAATACCAGAATTATACATGTGCTGATATGACAAAAACCCGCCAAGCTCTTCAAGAGCAGGCCGCTTCCCTACCTTTAGAGGCTGCTGTGGAAGATTACATCTGTAACTACTTAATTCCCGGGAAAACATGGTAAGGTTGACAGGTCCTTTTAGCAGGCTAGGGGTGTGTAAAGTCCTGGTAGCTGGTGATCTCATGTTAGATACTTATACGATAGGAAAGGCCCTGCGTATTTCTCCTGAAGCTCCTGTAGCTATTATCCATGTACAGCACGAGGAAAACCGTCCAGGGGGAGCAGGAAATGTCATGCTCAACCTGATATCTTTAGGGGCGGAGGTAGTAGCTATTGGCCGGGTCGGTAATGATGTTTATGGGCAAGCTTTAAAAGAGCTACTCTCCCACGAGAAAATCGATGTCAAAGGGATTATTACGCAATCGAGCTACTTTACCCCTGTTAAAAATCGTATCATTGCTGAAAATCAGCAAGTGGTGCGCGTAGACCATGAAAAATTCATGAATTTGGAAGAGCAGCTTGAGCAACAAATCATTGATCATCTGCCAGTTCTTTTTCAAGGGGTTCAGGTGGTGGCCTTATCGGATTACGGAAAAGGATTTTTAACTAACACTTTACTCACCGCTATCATTGAATATGCTAAGCAGCTGAGTATCCCAGTGATCACCGACCCTAAAGGAAGGGATTTTGCTAAGTATATCGGCACGACCATTATTAAGCCGAATCTAACAGAAGCTTATGCTGCTGCAAATTTATCCTTAGCCACTCCTCTTGAAACAGTTGCTGAGAAGCTTCTCCATCAAATAGAAGCAGAGGTGCTCCTCATCACTCGCTCTGAGGCAGGAATTTCTATTTTTGAGAGAAAAGGAGAGCGTCAAGATTTCCCTGTGCGCGTACATGAAGTCAAAGATGTGACGGGTGCAGGTGATACCGTTTTAGCTATGTTGGCCTATGCAATTGCCAACAAGCTTACCTTAGCGGAAGCCGCTCAATTAGCGAACGTAGCAGCTGGAATTGCTATTGAGCATTTAGGCTGTGCGCGCGTGACACTCAAGCAGCTAGCTAGCCGTCTGCTAAAATATGATGGAGAAAACAAGGTGTTCGATGAAGAGCATATCTTTGCATTACAGCAAGCTCTAAAGGGACAAAAAATCACTATCATCAATGTGTCTGGAGCGGAGGGCTTAACTCCTACTATCTTCCAGGCGATTAGGAAGATTGCTCATCAAGATCATCTAAAGTTGCTTGTCTATATTCGTGATGAAAAGCCTTCAGAGGACTTTATCAATATCTTAGCTTCTTTACAAGAAGTAGAGTTTATTATTTTAGCCACGAGCAGCTTAAATAACTTCTGCCAACTGCTTAAGCCACAAGAACTTCATCTGATTGAGAATGTATATGTAGGCTAAACAGACAAGGGGTTAAATCTTACTCTGTTTTACAGCTAGGGCATCTTTCTTACCATCTGCCTGGCATTTTAAAGCCTATTGTAAAACAGTATAGAGATAGGTAGAATCTTAAGTTAACAAATAAAGAGCATTAGAACATTGACCATTTAAGGGCTTTTGCTCTGCCTAGGCTCCAAATTTAGCATAAATTAAATAAATTTAGCCATTGACCTGCATTCCATCATGAATAACAAAGGTGCTCCACTTTGTGAAAAGGAAGATTTTAGTAAATTCTATATTCATTAAGCTAATCCCCTTAACGTAGTTTTTTACTATCCCTCATAATTAAGAAACAAAATCTATTTGCTAATTCTCTCATTTCTTATTTGCTTGCTAGAGAAAAATTTATTGAGTAAAATTGGTGCTAACCCTTGTTCTTCATATATTATCCATGCCACTCTTCACTAAAGAAAGCCTTGAAAATCTCCGTCAAAGAATAGACCTTGTCGATGTTTTGAATGCCCATCTCGATCTTAAGCGGGCTGGGGCCGCCTATAAAGGGCTATGCCCCTTCCACGATGAAAAAAACCCCTCCTTTATGATTCAGCGGGGAGACACCCATTATCATTGCTTTGGCTGTGGAGCGCATGGCGACGCCATACAGTTTTTGATGGCGCATCTTAAAATGAGTTTTTCTGAGGCCGTTGAAAGTTTAGCTGAGCGTTTTCATGTGCCTTTAGAAGTTATGGAAGAGGCCGACTCTAATAAAGGCCCTAGTAAGACTCTCTTAAAAGAAGCTCTTGAGCAGGCTTGCCGTTTTTACCATTTCTATCTTCTTCATACTCAGGAAGGGCATGAAGTGTTACATTACTTATATAAAAGGGGACTGGATCTTGATTTTATTAGACATTTTCAGATTGGGTTAGCTCCTAAAGTTCCGGGCCATTTTCGCCAAGTTATGCATGCAAAGTATATCAAAGATGAAATTTTACGCACGGTTGGACTGATAGCAGAAGGTAAGGAGGGCCGCTGGCGTGATTTTTTTTCGGATAGAATTACTTTTCCTATTCGCGATGCGGCAGGAGCAGTGATTGGATTTTCTGCTCGAAAGTATAAAGAGCAAACTTTTGGGGGTAAATATATTAATACCCCTGAAACTACTCTTTTTAAAAAATCTCGCGTTCTTTTTGGATTAAATTATTGCCGTAGACGCCTTGCTAAAGAAGGGCGAGTAATTATTGTAGAAGGCCAAATTGATGCATTGCGCCTTATCCAAGAAGGCTTTAACTTTACAGTTGCAGGACAAGGTACTGCTTTTGGAGAGGGACATGCCAAAGAACTATTGATGCTAGGCATAAATTTAGTTTATTTAGCATTGGATGGAGATAGTGCAGGACAAGAGGCGAGTGTAAAAATCGGAGATCTTTTCCAGCGCGAAGGGGTAGAAGTCCGAATGGCTCAGATGCCTAAAGGATTAGATCCCGATGTTTTTCTACGAGAAAAAGGACCTGAAGCTTTTTTGAAGCTACTGGAAACAAGTTCTGATTATTTAGATTTTCTTGTTAAGCATTACTCCCAGCAGTATGATTTGCGTTCACCTGCTGCTAAGCATCAGTGCATCGAGAGAATTGCTAAGCAAATCCGCCAATGGGATCAACCTGTATTAGTGCAAGAAAGCTTACGTAAGTTAGCTCATTTGATGCAAGTTCCTGAAAATACACTCTTACTTGAACAAATTCATACGCCTAATTTGTATATTAAAAAAGCAGCAAATATTGGATTACAGACTATTGATCCGGATCGTATTCTAGAAATGGACTTGCTGCGTTGGCTGCTTATGATGCCAGAGGAGCGTGCTCGTCTTTTAAAACTTGCCCAAGAAAATCTAAAGCCCTCAGATTTTCGCGTGCCTATCTGTCAAAAAATGTATTTAGCCTTGTTGGATGCATGCCAAAAGAATGAATTTATTGATGTCATTTCTCTTATTTTAAAAATAGATGATTTAGAAAGCCAATTGATCATTTCTGATCTACTTGAAAAGAAAATTAATAAGGAGAAAGCTGAAGCTAATTTTGTGGAAACTCTGCAAAAGATTCTAACGCGAAATTGGATGGGTACTTGCGAGCTTGTTAAAATGAAAATTCAGAGTGGTCAATGTACGGATGATGAAGTTTTGGAATTAGTCAAAGAATATAATACGCTTAGGAAAAGCCTTCCTAAAGTTAATGTTTCTCTATAAGGAATCTCTTTTTCTGAAAAAACATAGAGTAGGATAAAAGCTTTAAAAAAATTAAACCTGTCTTAATAGAGCTTGCTGTATGCATTCTTCTACCTCTTCCTCGCTACAACCCATTTGGTTAATAAAGTTTCCATAAATATTTTAATGCGAGTTAAAGCCCACATTCCGCAGGTTAATTTCCATTGGCCTATAATTTCTGAAGTGAGGGTTGAGTCAAAATATAAGCTCCTACTCATCAAATAGTTAGCTAATCCTCCTGTAGTCATAATAGCTTGGGGATTATGATGGATTAAGTAATTTATCATATTCCCTTATCTCAATTTTATTGCATAGTGTAGAAACAATCCTAAGGGATTAAAGTCCTTGCTACAATATTTTTTCATCTTTTATGTTTTCGCTTTCTTTGCTTATAGAGGAACATGAATAGTTTTTTCTAAAAAAAGCTGGAGGCCGCCGTTCCTCTCTTTGAATTTAATCCCTTGATTGCTAAGTCGTTAAAAAAATTAATTCTTTAATTTAAATTCTATTCATATTACTAAAAAAATAATATCTTGAAATCGTTATAACCTGCAGAATATGGGTTAAAGGATAGCTAAGTGTAAAAAGGTAACTTAAGCTTGGAATAAATCTTAAATGGTTGGTTTAGAAAATTTTTTGTTTCCTAAAAAACAAGAGATCTAAGGAAATGGCCCTTAGATCTCTTGGATTTTAGCTACCTATTATCTATCATCCATGATTACCTATTACCAGGTAACTGTTACGCCTCCAGCAAGGTTCCAGGCAGAAAAACGATCCCACACTTCGCCAGAAAACTCAACATATCCTTGCCAGCAGTTATAAAAGGTTTTAGCAATATTAACGGAACCTTCAAAACCGCTAGTTTTTTGGTGAACGCCTTTAATTCTAAATTGCGAGCCTAAGTTTTTAAAGTGGGCTTGGAAACGTTCTTGTAACAAGTTAAAGCGATATTTCCAGGCAGCATCGGCATTTAAATGAAGCTCCCACCAAGGAAGATTAGTGCTTAAGTGTGTTCCTAAATAACCCACAGAAGCACTGATGTTTTTGCCACGCACATGTAAGTTGAGTGATTGAGCTCCATGTTCGCTAAGAGCATGGCGACGGTAAGAAGCATGTTCTAGTCGTGCAAAAGGCTGAACATAGAAGTTCTCGTAACCTAAATTTAGGCCAAGTTCTGTAAAAGATGTCCATTCGCTGACTCTAGCTTTTCCTCTAGCTTTTCTCGTAAGGTTACCCACATCAATAGAACGTTTGACTCTTACGCAGTCGGCACCAAGAATTGTTCCAGAAAAAGAATAGAAGTGGGGATTATTCCACATGTAGTAAATAGCTCCTTGCCAATTATTACCCTTGCCATGCCCGTTTTGCTTAAAATGAATATGGTCTTTTTCATAAGAACCGGCAATACCAACCGTTAGCCACGAGTTTAAGAAATTAAAATTTAATGGCTTTTGGGCACCAAAGGTAATATTGAAATCATCCATTCTATAACCTTTAGCTCCATGAGAGTTACGTAGACGGCTCTGGCCTCCGCCTACAGCTCCCCACAATCTATATTCATCACAGTTTTCTCCACATTGTAAGCCTAAGCTATCATTGATGATAGGTTGGTACATCCTACGAATAAATGTTTGGGAAGCTGTTTGATTAGGCTGCATTAAATTAGCATATTGCTCGCCAGACAAATCATTGAGAGCTTCTCTTTGCTCCTTAGAAGAAAGATTAGAGAGGTTATTAATTACCAGCGCTTCATCGGCAGATCCTATATTAGTAGAGCTCCATTGCTGAGCGATGTGTCTCTCATTATAGGTAGAGGCAGAAAATGAGGCACTCATCAAATTGCCCAAAGGGCAAATTAAAGTACAACTACTCAAGCAAATTGTTAAAAGGGCTTTTAAATTATTTTTCATACGCATGTCCTATGCTGGTTGATAATGGAAAAACTCACTGATAGGTTTTTTTTAAATTTATCTCAAGAAAAAATTGATAAAGAGGGGGATGAGGCTGATTTGCTTTATTTGCTTTCTTAGCTCTAAGCTTGTTTTGGAGGTTATTTTCTTAATAAATAATTTAGGGGAGAAAACGATTTTTATCCTGTTCTTTTGAGAGCAAGCAGCTATTTTGCAAGAAAAAACGTTGACGATTTTGAGCGATTAATCGATACATCCAATTATATAAAAAAGAAGGAAGAAAGGAAATCCAGCCAATAAGCTTCCATCTTCCGCCTAATAGCTATAAAACTTGCAAGGCAGCTTGCCCCCATAAATAAACTTCTTTTTGG
Source organism: Neochlamydia sp. AcF84 (assembly GCF_011087585.1). Taxonomy (NCBI): domain Bacteria; kingdom Pseudomonadati; phylum Chlamydiota; class Chlamydiia; order Parachlamydiales; family Parachlamydiaceae; genus Neochlamydia; species Neochlamydia sp. AcF84. Next base: position 9,315 of record NZ_VJOT01000004.1, on the reverse strand, counting down.
GAGGAAGCATAATTTTTAAGAAGAATTAAAGAATTGGCTGTATGAACCTTTCTAGGCAGAGTTCCTAGTAGTTTTCCTGCCGTTAAGCCTTGTAAAGGTGCAAAGAGAAATAGTTGCTTGGTATCATGTTTTATAAGAAAATATACAACATGGCTGCAGAGGGCACAGGTGCCATCATAAAAAATTAAATGTTTGTCCATGCTGTTTTTTTTCATCCATCGTTTAAGAAAGGCAAAACAAAGCTCTAAGAGCTAGTTATCTAGATATAATTTTTAATATTAATAAATGTGTTTCATAAGCAAAAAATTATCAAGTAAAAATATCAATCGTATTTCCAGTGATCTGGCATGCAAGCACCTGCTGAGTAATCAACGCGCTAGCAAGCGGCAAGCTCGCTGGGAGGGTTAAAATCCTAAACATGCTCACGATAAAGTGAAGCTTAAGAAAAGAGTGTTTTTTATCATATCTATAACTCTCTCTTAAAAGTCCTGATCTTTGAGCCTTTCTTTAAGGAATGCTTTGAAGCCTAGCTTGTATTCAATAGGCTAAAAGGAATGCTTTGAAGCCTAGCTTGTATTCAATAGGCTAATCAGAGTAGCTTTTTTACGCTTTTTTTCATGAAAAAAGTTAAAGTTGCTGCTCTCTGGATAGAAAATTGCAAAAAATAGGAAAAACTTTTTAATCAATCCTATCCATCTAAGCAGCTAGCCATATTCATAGAGGCCTTCCTACTGGCCTTTATTCTTAGGGAGTTTTGAGCAAATAAGCCTCTTCAAATGCTTTTCCCACAATCGATTGGGCTTCATCTAATATTTGCTCTAGATGCTCTTGACCTCGAAAGCTTTCTCCATAAATCTTGTAAATGTCTTCTGTCCCTGAAGGGCGAGCAGCAAACCATCCATTTTCGGTAACGACCTTTACCCCTCCTATGGCAGCACTGTTTCCTGCTGCATGAGTAAAGATACCCTGGATAGCTTCGCCTGCTATTTCCTTTGCTTCTATCTGCAAGGCAGAAAAGTTTTTTAATATCTGTCTTTGCTTAAGACTGGCGGATGCTTCTACTCTATCATAAGCAGGATTTCCAAATTCGCGGGTTAAATCCTGATAAATTTCACCTGGGTCTTTACCTTGCTTGGCCGTCATTTCAGCAGCTAATAAGGATAGGATAATCCCATCTTTGTCCGTCGTCCAGGTTTTACCCTCTAAACGAGCAAAAGAGGCGCCAGCACTTTCTTCGCCACAAAAACTTAAAGATTCATTAAGAAGCCCATCGACAAACCATTTAAACCCTACTGGTACCTCATAAATTTTTCGATTTAATTGAGTGGCCACACGATCAATCATTTGGCTGCTGACGAGCGTTTTGCCTATTGCTGCCCCGGGATTCCATAAAGGCCGATGTTGAAAAAGATAAAAGATGGCGGCAGCGAGATAATGATTAGGGGGAAGTAAGCCTGAACTTTTAGTGACAATGCCATGTCTATCGTGATCTGTATCGCAGGCAAAAGCGACATCGAAGCGGTTTTTTAAATTGATTAGCCCTTGCATAGCATAGGCTGAAGAGGGATCCATACGAATTTGACCGTCCCAGTCTAGAGTCATAAATTGGAAGGTTGGATCAATCGTCTTGTTAACTAGGGTAAGGTTTAGCTTGTAACGTTCTGCTATAGGCTCCCAATAATGAATTCCCGCTCCACCTAGTGGATCTACTCCCAATTTTATCTGGGATTTTTGAATAATCTCCATATTGATTACATTTTTAAGATCGCCAACATAGGCTTCAAGATAGTTATAGCGTTTAGTGGTAGACAAGCTTAAAGCTTTTTCATAAGAAATTCTCTTAAGGCCTCTTAGCTCATTGCGCATTAGCTCGTTGGCTTTTGTTTCAATCCATTGGGTAATATGAAGGTCAGCAGGTCCTCCGCTAGGCGGATTATATTTGATGCCACCTTGACTGGGGGGGTTATGGGAAGGGGTAATGACGATACCATCGGCTAAATTTTTGGTGCGATGGCGGTTATAAGACACTATAGCATGGGAGATAACGGGCGTAGGTGTATACTCTTCTCCTTCAGCTAGCAAAATTTCTATTCCATTGGCTGCTAATACCTCTAGAGCACTCATTAAAGCTGGCTTAGAAAGCGCATGCGTATCCATACCCAGAAATAAAGGACCATCAATCCCTTGCTGCTTGCGATACTGGCAAATCGCTTGGCTAATAGCCAGGATATGATGTTCATTGAAGCTTTTTTGTAATGCAGACCCACGGTGGCCCGATGTTCCAAAAGCTACCTGTTGAGCGGTGTCTAGGGGATCGGGCTTTTCAGCGTAATAAGCTGTGATAAGTTGGGGTATATTTACAAGCTTATCAGAAGGACTGATTTTTCCGGCTAGTGGGCTGACTCTCATTGATTTCCTCTTCATATTGTATGATAGCATGTTAGCTTAAAATTGTATTAGACCTTGCAAAATTCCTTACTGCAGAAAGGCTTTTAATTTTAACTCGCACCAATAAAATAGTTTATTAGCTTTTTAACCTTTTTCGTTTAAAGGATTCTCCAAGCGACTTATGGGTGCCAGCTTTGAAGCTTAATATGGCTTTTAAAATATTTTATGTATATAAAATTTATAGGTAACCTTGCAAAAATGTCAAGATGTAGATAAAGTGTGTCCAGGATAAAAAGCAACCCTATCTGTTAAAAAGATAAAGATTTTACAAAATTTTTTTGCGTTAAGTTGAAGAATACAGAAAGCTTACTAGAGGAGCCTACATGAAAAATACATACAACCCTGCCCCCTCCACCCTGGCAGTATCCACTCATCTCCAAACAGAAGCAAGTCATAAAATTTCTCAAGTTCTCAATCCCTTAATTGCGGATGCTTTTGCTCTATATGTAAAAACAAAAAGCTATCATTGGCATATGTTTGGCCCTCACTTTCGCGATTATCATCTCTTGATGGATGAGCAAGCCGAGCAGATCTTTACGATGATCGATGTGCTTGCAGAAAGGGTGCGTAAGCTTGGAGCTCTTACCATTCATTCTATCAAACAGATTAGTCAATTGCAAAATGTGCAAGATGATGACGAGCCATCCGTTGAAGCTATCCAGATGCTTAAGCGTTTAGAAGAGGAAAATAGAAACTTGGCTGCTCGCATGCTTGCTGCCCATAAAGTTTGTCAAGAGTACCAAGATGTGGCTACGACCAGCATTCTTGAAGTTTATATCGACGAGGCCGAGCGGCGAGCCTGGTTTCTTTTCGAAACGCAACAGAGCTAAATCCTTTGCTGATCAGGGCTTAAGATACCGTAAACTTGGGGGAGCTTGACTTGGATCTTTAAAAAAGCTTTATTTCTTGGCTTTGTGTACTTTCTTCTTAAAGAAGAATTTAAAGCTGGTTGATTTTTTTGCGCAAAAAAACTCTAGAAAGTAAGGAAAAGCCTTTTGAAAATTACAAGGATAAGCTTGTAACTTAAGGTAGAAAAACAATGAGCAAGACTTAAAGAGGATAGAAATGTTTCATCTGCCTAAATTTCCTTAATCTATTCATAGCTAACCATCAAAAAAAAGTTGATTTGAATTCGGAAATAAAAGATTTATTGTTCATTCTTTCATTTATCTAGACAAAGTGGCTCGTCTCAGATAAAAGGATAAAGAAAAATTTGAATAAATAGATAGGGGCACCAGCAAAGTAGCGGGTGTCTATTATCTTTTTAGGAATTGAAAAAGATGAACAAAATCTACAAATCAGCCTTTTTTATTGTTTCTCTTCTTGCCATCTTCCTCGTAGTAGGATGGTTTGTGCATACTAGCGATATCGCTGTGCTCAATCCCAAAGGAGCGATCGCTCAAAGAGAACTGGACTTAATCATTCAAGCTACTCTTCTGATGTTGATTGTGGTTATTCCAGTATTTATCTTGATGATTGTTATTGCTTGCCGCTATAGAGCCAGCAACTCCAAAGCAAAATATACACCCGATTGGGATCACAGCCATTTTGTTGAGTTTATCTGGTGGGCAATTCCTTTTGTAATTGTTCTGGTCCTTTCGGTTATCACTTGGAAAAGTAGTTTTGAATTAGATCCTTTCAAGCCGCTACAGGCAAGCGCTAAGCCTCTGACTATACAAGCTGTAGCTCTACAGTGGAAATGGCTATTTATCTATCCTGAGCAGAAAATTGCTACGGTAAACTTTCTTCAGTTTCCCAAAGACACACCCCTTAATTTCGAAGTCACTGCTGACGCTCCTATGAATGCATTTTGGATCCCGCAACTGGGCGGGCAAGTGTATGCGATGCCCGGCATGAAAGCAAAGCTACATCTTATAGCGCATGAGCTAGGCAGCTTTAGAGGCTCTTCTGCAAACTTTAGTGGAGAAGGCTTTGCTGGCATGAAATTTACGGCTAAGGCCACTTCATCCGAAGATTTCGAGCAATGGGTAGAAAAAGCAAAGCAATCACCTAAGCAACTTAGCTTAAACGAGTATAAAAAATTAATCCTACCCACTCAGAATTCCTCCGCAGAGACCTATATTTTGCAAAAAGAAAATTTGTTTGATTGGATCCTTATGAGCTACATGATGCCCATGGGCTCAAATCCAAGCAAAAGCGATGCCTCTTTAGAATAATTAGTAAGTATTTGATCTTAATCCATATAGGGAAATGACATGTTTGGAAAATTAAACCTTGAAGCTTTCAAGCACGACCCCATTGAAAGTGGTGCGGGTATAGGCATGGCTATAGCTGGCTTAATGATTGTGGCTCTCTTATTTTATTTCCGTCGGTGGAAATGGCTTTGGAATGAATGGTTAACCTCACTGGACCATAAAAAAATTGGCATGATGTATATCATTGTTTCTCTTTTAATGCTCTTCAAAGGCGTGGTAGATGCTTTGATGTTACGGGCTCAGCAGATACTCGCAGTAGGGGAATCGCAGGGCTTTTTGACCCCTTCCCATTTCCAGCAAGTATTCTCTGCTCATGGTACCACCATGATTTTCTTTGTGAGCATGGGAGCCGTGTTCGGCTTGTTGAACTTAATCGTGCCTTTACAGATAGGCGCTCGGGATGTGGCTTTTCCTTTTATGAATTCCTTGAGCTTTTGGCTGTTCGCAGCAGGTGCATTTTTGGTCAATCTTTCCCTTGTTATAGGAAATTTCTCTGCGACAGGATGGTTAGCTTATCCACCACTTTCAAGTCTACAGTACAGCCCTGATGTAGGCGTAGATTACTGGATATGGAGTATACAGATTGCTGGTATGGGCAGCTTGCTCTCGGGAATTAATTTCTTAGTGACTATTTTAAAGATGCGTTGCCCTGGCATGACGCTGATGAAAATGCCTTTATTTACCTGGAGTGCTTTAAATAGCATGGTTTTAGTCATTTTTGCTTTCCCAATTTTAACAGCTACCCTTGGCATGTTGAGCTTAGATCGTACCGTAGGAACCCATTTTTTCACGGCAGATTTTGGAGGCAATCCTATGATGTATATCAACCTCATCTGGGCCTGGGGGCACCCCGAAGTTTATATTCTCATGTTACCAGGTTTTGGAATTTTCTCAGAAGTTGTGGCAACTTTTTCACATAAGCGCTTATTTGGTTATACCTCCATGGTATGGGCGCTAGCTTCCATTACTTTTCTATCTTTTATCGTGTGGCTGCATCATTTTTTTACGATGGGAGCAGGCGCCAATGTTAACGCCTTCTTTGGCATTATGACCATGCTTGTTGCCATTCCCACGGGCGTGAAAATCTTCAACTGGCTATTTACTATGTGTAGAGGACGTATTCAATTTTCACGGCCTATGCTTTGGTTTTTAGGTTTCGTAGTCATTTTTACGAGTGGAGGCATGACAGGTGTGTTAATGTCTGTGCCCGCCGCTGATTTCCAAGTGCATAATAGCTTATTTTTGGTAGCCCATTTTCATTCCATGGTCATTGGGGGCGTCTTATTTGCTTTTTTTGCTGGCCTTGCTTATTGGCTTCCTAAATTTTTAGGGTTCAAATTGCATGAAAAGTTGGGGAGGTATGCTTTTTGGTGTTGGATTATAGGTTTTTTCTTGGCCTTCATGCCGCTCTATCTCATTGGCTTAATGGGGGCCACCCGCCGTTTAAATCATTATGAGGAGGCCACCGGCTGGCATCCTTTATTTGTGATTGCCGGGGTAGGCGTTTGCATCATTATCGGTGGTGCTTTTCTCCAATTTTTACAACTTATGGTAGGTGTGATCCAGCGTAAACAAAATAGGGTAGGTAACGATCCCTGGAATGGAAGAACACTGGAATGGTCCACTTCCTCTCCTCCCCCCCTTTATAATTTTGCTATGATCCCTGAAGTGAACGAACGCGATCCTTATTGGGCTAAAAAACAGGCGCATGTGCTGGATGCAAAGAAGCCTTGTTATCAAGATATTCATCTGCCTAAAAACTCTGCAATGGGTATCTATGTGGCTAGCTTTAGCCTCCTCTTTGGCTTTGCAGTTATTTGGCATATTTGGTGGCTTGCTCTCTTGAGCTTGCTAGGCACTATAATAGGCACCCTTATACGTCTCTTAGATGATAATACCGACTACTACCTATCAGCTGCAGAGGTAGAAAAAATAGAGCTAGCACATGCCAGGAGTAGGGGATAGCTATGACAGATTTAACGACGCTTTCATCCATCAATCATGCGGATTCTTCTCAAGCCACCTCTGCTAAAACGCTCTTTGGCTTTTGGATCTACTTAATGACCGACTGCATTTTGTTTGCCACCTTTTTTGCTACCTATGCCGTGCTGCACAATAGTACATATGGTGGACCTTCTGCTGGTCAATTGTTTAGCCCTACCTTTGCTTTGATAGAAACTCTTATCTTATTAACCAGCAGCTTTACCAGCGGATTGGTTATGTTAGCGGCTCACCGCCAAGAAAAAAATAAGGTGTTAAGCTATTTAAGCTTAACATTTTTATTAGGGCTATCCTTTTTGATCCTGGAAATAATGGAATTTAACTATCTTATCCAGGAGGGACATAGCTGGCAAAAAAGTGCTTTCCTTTCAGCCTATTTCACCTTGGTTAGTACCCATGGCTTGCATATTCTAGCAGGCTTACTATGGATAGTAGTCCTGGGAATGCAAATTTTGTCGCGGGGTTTGAGCGCAAATACGCTTAGGCGATTAGCTTGCTTTAGCATGTTTTGGCATTTTTTAGATATTATATGGATTTTTATCTTCACCTTTGTCTACTTAATGGGAGCGCAGTAACATGAAAGATAATCTTTATCCTATAAAAACTACGCAAGCTTCTAGGCATGGAAGCTTTAAATCCTATGGAATAGGCTTTGTTTTATCCATCGTATTGACTTTAGCTGCCTATATAGCTGTCCAGGAGCATTTATTCACCGGTAAAATTTTAGTTCTTGTCCTGGTTAGCTTAGGGGGCATGCAAGCTTTAATTCAGCTTTTATTTTTTCTTCACCTTAAGGAAGAGGCCAAGCCCCACTGGAATCTAGTGGCTTTAACTTTTATGATAGCGGTGATTGCCATTTTAGTAGTCGGCTCGCTATGGATTATGAATGATTTAGATGAAAGATTGATGTCTATGCAAGCGATGTTTCACCCCAGCGAATAGAAAATATGGCTATAACCTCCAGGATTAAATCATAAGGCTATTTAAGACGATGACCATTAAAACTTATTACATGTTGACTAAACCTGGCATCATAGCAGGTAATGCGGTAACAACTTTTGGCGGCTTTATGCTTGCTTCAAAAGGACCTTTTAACTTCTGGTTGTTTTGCTTGACTCTTATAGGTCTATCTTTAGTGATTGCCTCGGCATGCGTATTTAACAACTATATGGATCGAGAGATAGATAAGAAAATGGCAAGGACTAAAAATCGAGCGCTTGTTAAGGGGCTAGTCTCTGAACAAAACGCGCTCCTATTTGGTACTTTTCTTGGTTTGTTAGGAATGGGCATGTTAGCTTTATATGTTAATTTTTTGACAGCCATGATTGCTCTAACAGGTTTTTTATTCTATGTAGTCGTATATGGCCTATCGAAATATAGATCTTCTTATGGCACGGTGATAGGAAGTCTAGCAGGAGGTGTCCCTCCCGTGGTGGGTTATTGCGCGGTCAGCAATCAATTAGACTTAGGTGCTTTCCTCCTATTTACCATTATGGTCCTATGGCAAATGCCCCATTTCTTTGCAATTACTCTCTATCGCCTAGAGGATTATGCTGCCGCCTCCATCCCAGTTTTACCGCTTGAAAAAGGTATACACACGACCAAAATACAAATGTGGTTATATATCATAGCTTTTATCGGGGCGACTGTCATGTTAACGTTCATGGGGTATACCGGCTATGCCTATTTAACCGTGGCTGTCCTGATGGGGTTAATGTGGTATGTATTATGTTTAAAAGGTTTTAAAAGTGATAATGACAAACGATGGGCCCGCCAAATGTTTTTATTTTCAATTGTAGTCATTATGGTCGAATGTTTCATGATGGCTATCGATAGGGTTTAAAAAGAATCAGGTGGTTGGCTAATCAACCTGATGGCTCTGCTTGGCTATCTTGTAAAAGAGTTTAAGAATCAAGATAATCATTTCCACAGCATTTTTCGCTAGCAAATAGCAAGAATAGATAGACAGTATTAACAGTAACTAAGAATTTATTTTAAGATTCAAGCCTAAAAACTATAAAAGAATCCATTAATGCTAAATCAAAGAAATAGCCAAAAAAAATTTACCTTCGCGATTTTAGGTTTATCTCCTTGCTTTTTTAAAGGTGTAAATAGTACTACTTCGTTAGGTTTAAGAGGTATCAAAAAATAGCCTTTTGGATGAGTCATGAATAGCTTGGCAAAAAGGGCAAATAGTAATGCAAAATAAGCTGTTAATTAATCTTCTGACTTGAGGCAGAGTCATTGAGATTTTTTTTTATCTTTTGCCTGGTATTTCAGTAAGGTTAAGAAGCTATAAGCCATAAAACATAACGTCAAATGATGATGGAGTCCTAGCCATGACCGCCCCTCAAAGTGATCTAATCCTAGCTCCTCTTTCATCTGCTGATAGCCTTGCTCGATTTTCCATCTCTCATGAATCCATTCTACCATACATGAGAGGGGAGTATCTTTTGAGGCATTGGAAACATAGTATTTATATTGATCGTTTCCTAGCTTTTCCATGATTAACCATCTTTCAACCCCTGGTCTATAAAATGCCTTGGTGATCGTTTCTTTAACACGTATAGCCATTACTTCACTATATTTCTTCGATTGAAGGGTAAGTTTTACCTTTTGCCACTTACCTCCTTGCAGGATCAATTTTTTT
>NZ_VJOT01000003.1 GCF_011087585.1 Neochlamydia sp. AcF84 | reverse complement strand
ATGTAGATAGGCTTGCGTTGTTGCGTAAATGCTAAGAAGAGTAGGCAATAAGATTGCTCTTTAACAGCTAAGAGCTATAAAATTTAATTTGCTAAAGCAAAACTACAGGCAAGCTATGAAAAAAGCTTAACTACCGCATACGTAATGGGTCCGAGTATAACAAAGCTTTAGAACAAAGAGGAAGCATAACTTTATGGTTTTCGGATGAAACCATTAAAGGATGGAGAGAAAATAAAAGCACGGGTAAGAAAGGACCCCCAAGAATTTACTCTGCTGACGCTATCCTACGCATGTTGATGATTAGAGCTGTTTATCATCTATCCTTCCTAACCTATTCTAAGGATTTCTTTTGTCTTTGATTACTTTGCTAGCTTCCAAGGTTGCCTGTTCTTTGCTATACCCGCATCTGTAGACGCGCTAAAGAGCTTGGACAAGAGCTTAAAAATTTAAGCCTTAAAGCGTCCAACAGACATAGCCTTTGACTTCAGGGGTAAAGGTCTATGGCGAAGGAGAGTAGAAAGTGCGCCAGCATGGCAACGCAAAGCGGAGGGCGAAGATTTGGAGGAGATTTTCGCTCTAGAAAACTGCCCTATCAGCGAGCGGAATTATATGCTAAATTTTTGGCGATGAATAAGATGACAGTACTTGGAATGCCCCAAGGGCAGTGGGTGCTAGCTTCTAGATAAAGGCTGCGCCTTAAACAGACAGCTATTAGTTCATTTACGCAACAAGGCCGTCTGAATAGTTACCATTCAACATTCTTAGCTATTTATTTTGGATTGAAAAGCTCCCTTAAAATACCAGCGTCTTGCTGAAGAAACTGGATTTTTAAATCAATTTAGAAAAATTAATCCGTTATTTTTATTTAAAAGTTTTAAATTCTTTTAAAGAGATAGTAAGAATATATAAAGCTGGTAATACGACTAAGGTTAACAAAGTGGAGCTAATAAGACCCCCAATGACCACAGTGGCCAAAGGTTTCTGCACTTCAGCTCCTGCCCCTTGTGCTAATGCCATAGGCAAAAATCCTAATGCTGCTACTAGAGCTGTCACGACAACTGGACGAAAGCGTGCTATGGAGCCCTTCACGATTGCTTCCTTAGCTGAAGCTTCCTTTAAGATCCGTTGATTGATGCAATTTATAAGAACTAAACTGTTTAATATGGCAATACCCGAAAGGGCAATAAATCCGATCGCTGCTGAAATGGAAAAAAGTATGCCTTGCCACCATAAAGCTACGATGCCGCCAGTAAAAGCTAGGGGAATAGCACTAAAAACTAAAAAGGCTTGCCGAATCGAATGGAAGGCTACATAAAGCAGGATAAAAATTAAAAGAAAGGCTGCTGGTACCACTATCAATAAACGCTCTTTAGCAGCTATTAAATTTTCAAATTGTCCTCCCCAGGCTATCCAATAGCCAGCAGGGATTTTAACTTCTTCACCAATCTTCTTTTTGGCTAACTTTACAAAAGTAGACATATCAGCGCCCCTTATATTAGCCTGAATTATTACTACCCTTTTTCCATTTTCTCTTCTAATTTGGTTTAAACCTGTCGTTACGTCTAAATTAGCCACTTCACCTAAGGGAATATAAGGAAAATCAATTTTTTTATTCGCTTTACGGGTAGCAAGCGGCAAACGTATCGGCAGCCTTGATAAGGCTAGCAAGTCATTTCTTAGCTTTTCAGGCAATCTAACAATAATATCATACCGCCGATCTCCTTCAAAAAGAGTTCCTGCTTTTCCACCCCCAATTGCCACTCCCACCATTTCTACAACCTCTTTTATATTCAGATGATAACGGCTTAAAATATTTCTATTTATATTAATTTCTAAAGTAGGTAGCCCATCAGTTTTATCTACCGTAACATCGGCCGCTCCTGGTAATTGTTGCATGACTTGAGCAATAGCCTCTGCAGTTTTCTTTAACACCTTATAGTCATCCCCATAGACTTTCACTGCTAAATCACTTCTTACCCCTGCTATTAGCTCATTAAAGCGCATTTCCACAGGTTGTGTAAATTCATAAATATTGCCAGGGAGCTTTTTTAGGCTAGTCTCTATAGCTTTTACAAGATTTTCTTTAGTTCGTTTAGCATCTGGCCATTCATAACGAGGTTTAAGGATAACAAAAGTATCTGAGGCATAGGGAGGCATCGGATCTGATGCCATTTCAGCTGTACCTGTTTTTGAATAAACAAAAGCCACTTCATCAAATTTATTAAGTGCTTTTTCTATTTGTAGCTGCATGGAAGTAGCTTGAGTTAAGGAAGTGCTAGGAATTCTTGAAACCTGAATGGCTAAATCCTGTTCATCTAAAGTGGGAATAAACTCTTGCCCAAGAAAGCTAAACAAAATTAGGGCTGCTGCCACCATAAAGATAGCAACTGTAGCAACTAGGTAAGGAAAACTAAGGATCCTCCAAAGAAGGCACTCATAAACTTTTTTAGCTTTGGAAATAAAGAAATTTTCTCTTTCGCGTATGGTGTTGGTGATCCAAATAGCTACCATAGCAGGTATAAATGTCAAAGATAAAGCAAAAGCGCTTAACAAAGCAAAAAGCACTGTTAAAGCCATAGGATGAAACATCTTTCCCTCTACCCCGGATAAAGTCAGTATAGGAAGATAGACTGCGATAATAATCGCTTGCCCGTAAACAGAGGGTTGTATCATTTCTTTGCTAGCTTGCCTCACTTCTTCTAAACGCTCTTCTATCTGCAAGTTTTTTCCCTGCGCCTTTTGCTTTTCTCCTAAACGCCTTAAACAATTCTCCACAATGATAACAGCTCCATCGATAATCAGCCCAAAATCAAGTGCGCCTAAGCTCATTAAATTACCGCTAATTTTAGCTTGAACCATTCCTATAGCGGTTATCAACATAGAAATAGGAATCACTAAGGCAGTGATCAAAGCTGCACGAAAATTTCCTAGAAAAACGAATAATATGACAATAACTAAAAGAGCACCTTCTATCAAATTCCTAGCTACAGTCTGAATAGTTGTATCTATTAATTTACTTCTATTTAATACAGGCTGGGCAATAATCCCGAGAGGTAAGGTTGTATTGATCCATTGTAATTTTTCCTTTACTGCTTCAGCTACGCTACGGCTATTTTCGCCAATTAGCATCAGTGCTGTGCCAATCACTACTTCTTTACCATCTTTACTAGCACTGCCACTACGTAGCTCTTTTCCTATGCTTATCTCTGCCACATCATGAATGAAAATCGGCATGTTTTCACGCATGGCAACCACGATATTTCCAATATTTTCTTGATTTTCTATTCTTCCATCAGCTTTAACAATCAAGGATTCTCCCCCGCGTTCAATGTAACCGGCTCCTCCATTAAGGTTGTTTTCTTCAATAGCGGTAAGTAAATCTTGTAAGCTGATATTAAAAGCCATCATTTTCTCAGGACTTGGCTCCACATGATATTGGCGAATGAAGCCGCCTTGTGCATCAACACCCGCTATCCCTTTAACAGCCTTAATTTGAGGGGTGATTATCCAATCTTGAACAGTACGCAAGTAAGAAGCTAATTCCGCATCAGTTTTAAGTACTTGCCCCTCAGGCGTTAAATAACTTCCATCTGCATGCCACCCTAGGCCTGCCTCCTGCTGCTTAGATGGTCTCATTTCAGGACTGTAATCCACTGACCACATAAATATTTCACTCAAACCTGTGGAGATAGGTCCCATTTTAGATTCAGCCTCAGCTGGTAAAATATTCCGAACATCCATTAGCTTTTCATTGATTTGCTGCCTAGCAAAGTAGATATTTACCTGATCGTTGAATATAGCTGTTATCTGAGAAAATCCATTGCGTGAAAGAGAGCGTGTACTCTCAAGTCCTGGGATACCGCTTAGGGCAGCTTCTATAGGAAAAGTCACTCTTTTTTCTACCTCCATAGGTGTCAGCCCTATAGCCAGGGTATTAATTTGCACCTGATTGTTAGTAATATCGGGTACAGCATCCATAGGAAGATTTTTTAAAGCAGATATACCCAAAAGCATGGCGCAAGCAGTAGCTGCGAGGATGAGATAACGATAAGTAATAGAAAAATTTAGGATTTTTTCAATCATTTTTAATAGCCTTCTTTCCATCTTCTGCTTTTAAAATAAAAGCATGCGTAGCTGCATAGGGAGTGCCCTGCTTTATTCCTGAAAGAATTTCTACATGAGTGTGATCAGCTCTTCCTATCTCTACTTCGCATTTTTCAAATCCTTGGGAATGGGCGATAAAAAGAAAAGTTTTTCCTTCAATAACTTGAACAGCTTCTTTAAGCACAGCTATAGGCACTTCCACCTCTTCGGCTATAACTTCTACTCGAACATAAGAGCCTGGATACCATTTTCTAGATGGATTAGCTAGCAAAGCTATAGCTGTTCCACTACGGGTCTGTTTATCAAGGATAGGGCTAAGATAGATAATTTCTGCTACATCAGAAAATTTTTCTTCATTTAGAAGAGCCACCTGTACTTTATCCCCTAGCTTAAGGTAAGGAAGATCTTGCGCATATACTCCTATCTGTACCCATACAGTGTCTAGATCAGCAATTTTAAAAGCTTCTTGATCTGCATTTAGCAATGAACCTATATTGATAATTTTGCTAGTTATCACGCCATTTAAGGAAGACTTAATCTGATAGCTGAATAAGTCATAGTTCTCTTCTTGGGTCAGTTGTTTTACATCTTTTTTGCTCATTCCTAAGAGATAGAGTTGCTGCTCTGCCAGCTCTTGTTTAATGCTAGCCTCTTCAGCGATTAAAAGTGCTTGAAGATAGGCTTGTTCAGATGTTACTTTCTTTTCTTTAAGAATAGCTTCAGCCTCAAAAGCTTGTTGCGCTAAGGAAGAACGCTTCAGCAAGGTAAGATAAGCAGCTTTAAAAGCCGCCATTGGCCGGCTTTGTAATACAGCTAATGTTTCTCCTTTGCTTACATAATCTCCAACATTTTTGCTAATATCGCTCACTACCCCCGAAACTCTAGCTACAATGATGGCTTGCTGTTGCTCATTGATGACAATCTGAGCTGGCGCCCCAAAGGTTTTTTGCAATATGCTAGGAGAAGCTTTTAATGTCTCGATTTGTGCTTCTATAATCTGTTCATTACTTAAAAAGATAAAGTTGGAAGATTCAGGTTTAAATTCCTGGCTTGCTGCCAAATAGTGTTGAAAAGCTAATCCTATATATAAAAAAATTTTTTTCTTCATTTACGTCTCCTTAAGTCAGACCTTTTAGCGCCCCTGCGTATCTGCATAGCCCACCCTTACCAATCGATAGAGCTCTATTTTTCTTTGATGATAATCCACTAAAGCATGCATATACTTGTCATGCACATCAAGAAGAGTACGCTGGGCCTCTAGAAGTTCAAGGTAATCATTTTTTCCTTGCAAGTATTCCTGTTTGGCACCTTCAAAAGTCGCTAAAGCTATAGGCAAAACATCATTATTATATAATAGGCCCTCTTGGTAAGCAGTGAGAAGTTGTGCATACTCAGCTTCTAATTGCAGGCGCGCTTGCAAGTTGTCTTTATTTCTTTTGTTATAAAGCTGCTTTAATAAATGCTTGGCTTTAGAAATGTTGCCCTGATTTCTATCCCATATCGGAATAGCCATGGAAAATCCAAGCAATAGTCCTTCTCCGTCCTCAGCAGAGCTGACATATCCTGCGGTAACTACAAGGTTAGGAATACGTTGCGCTTTTTCACTCGCAATCAGGAGGTCAGCATTTGCTATCTGTAGATCCCATTGCTTCGTTGCAATATTATCATTTTGCTCAGCAATGAAGGCAGCAAGATCCTCGACTAAAGTAATTTCTAAAAGATTATAATCAACAGAAGTAAAGTCTGGACGGCTATCTCCCCAAATCAGAGCGAGCTTTTTTTTAGAATTTTCAAAATTATTGCGAGCTTTTTCTAAAGCTAGATGAGCGGTTAATACCGATAACTTAGCTTTCTTTCCTTTTAAGGAAGATATTTTTCCTCCTTCAACTTTTGCCGAAGTGGAAAAAAAAACCTCTTGGGCACTTAGTTGGAGTTCTTGAGCAAAGCGCAAATACTCTTGCGCAGCAGCCACTTCAATAAAAGCTTTCTTTACCTGGCAACTTACCTCTAACCTTGTAACTTCTATTTCTTTGAAGGCTAATGAGGTTTGGAGTCCAGCAGTCTGTTTTCGAAGATGTCTTTTACCCCCTAATTCAATGGATTGCGATAAATTGCAAGAAAATCCTCGATCTCTCGCTCTTTTTTTCTCTTTCCCAATTAAATTAGCTTTATCAATTTCTACGGAAGCTAAGGGATTTGGTAGAAAGCTTGCCTGATATTCCTCCGATTGCCTAACTTTCCATGCGGTCTCAACGATGGCTACGGCAGGAGAATAAATTAAAGCTCGCTGGGTAGCCTCATCTAAAGTTAGTAATCTTGCTTCCATTAGCCAAGGCCAGAGGTAAAAGTAAAGCGCTAAACTTAATTTTGGGAACTTAGACAATCTCATAGGGATTTACAAGAGTATGTGTTAATATTTTCCGCTGACGTGATTACCTGCTATAGGATTTTTGAAGAAAACCTTCAAGTAAAAAATAAGACTAATTTTTTTGTTTTAAATAAAACTGACAGAAATAATTCTTTTATTATTTACTACAATTAATATAAAATATCTAATTGTTAGAAAAATAAATAACTTAATTATGGATAATAACATAGAAATGAATATTCCTAACTATCATTCTAAAAATCCTTTAATGGCTCAAGAAGCCGTAGCCCCTAAAATTTATAGTAGTATTTCTTCTTCTTGCTCATCTAAAACCCATGAGTGCGCCCTAGCATCTTTTAAAATGCGTATTTCATCTTTCATTAAAGTATTAAAAAGAAATATTACCCTTGGAGGGGAAGTTTTTGTATCAATCCTAAAAGAAGGTCTTACTAAACTCTTACAGTTAATATCTGACCTAGCTCACCGCCTTCTGCATATAAGGCGACGATCCTATCATGGACTTTTAGAAAGCGTAGCAACCATAGAGAATTCACAAACAGATTGGAGTCTTAACCTAGCGCTGCTGAAGGATTCCTATAAAAAAACACAGGATCCCCAGTTAAAGAAACAAATTGAGTTCATGGCGACCAATTATTTGGAAAAATCTGCCCCTATTTATCTTAACATGATGAAATTATTGCAAAGAAAAATTGGAATATTATTCCAGGTGGGACCCTATACGAATTATCATTACCATCGCATGGGATTTCGACAAAATACAGAATTAGGAGCTGAAATTAATAAAAATTTAGCATTTACTCGTAAGAGCCCTCTCATTCTTACCGATACTACCGAGGTTACTCAATTTTTTCCTTTAAACTTCTATGTGATTGATAATGCAATGCCCGAAGCTAAATGGGAAAACACAATTACTCAAGCCCTACATGCACATTTTTCAAAGTTTGCCAAGGAACCACGCAAAGCTTTTTCCCAAACGATGAATGTTAGCTTACTAGTGGATTTAACTCCTTCTTTGGAAGACTTAGCCAAAACTAATGGAGAAAGAGAAAAGGAAAAAGCTTTTGAAAAGCAATTGAATTTACTACGTACAAGCCTTAATCGCTCATTTGATAGGTCAATTGAAGAATTTAGAAAGCAGCATCCTGAATTTAGTAAAATTTCTACAGGTAAATTTAAAAAATTGTTGAAAAAAAATAGCACCTGCATTTGCAGGTTAAAGCTTGACGAAATTGCAGGCATCAAAGTTTTACCTCTCTTTTCTAGCTTACAAGGTAAAAAAATTCTTCAAAAGCACCCTGCCTTTTTAGATTTTATTGAGCAAACCGGCTTGTATATCGGCGCTATTAACATGCGTGCACATATTCTTAATGGCTTTAATATTAGACCGGATATTAAATACCCTATTAAAGGTCCTGATGCTAAAGGTTTTCCTAACAAAGATGTTTATTTTCCTGATAGGCTTGATTTCACCAAGCTAGCACTCTTTGAAAGATTCTTAGAAAAAATTTCTTCTCCAAAAATGCATGCCCACTCTCCTCATCTAGCTATTTTAGGCGAATCTACCTTACATCTTTTAAGGGGTCTACTTAATGAAATCAGGGGCAAGCAATGGAAAGAGTTGCAAAAACATCCAATAAAACGTGAAATCATTCAAACCTCCTTGTTTAAAATAAAAGAACATCTGGCCACAGCAGAACTTTTTATGAACGATTATAGGAAGTATGCACAGGAAATTGAGCTGATTCATTGCGAAATTGCTAACCTTTTAACGCTTACAGCTCCTTTTGAAGAAAAGGCATTCCCTACTATTTTGCCAAAGCAGTTAGCAAACATTCCAGAAGAACTGCGTCCCTTGATAAAAGCAGGCTTAGGTAAGACGGCAGTCAACGTATTCGCTGGAATCAATGCGGCCTTATCAAAACTGAACCCTCACCCTACCCGAGTATTTAGTACAGGCTTTTATTATGAGCAAGCAAGCTTTATAGGCAACGACCAGCGTATTGAGAACGCTTTACAAGATACAAGCTTAAAGCAAATTGATCTATACGCTTGTCAATTTAATCCTAATATTGAAATTGATGCCAAACATACCCACTATGCGGTAAGGGATATCAAAGCAGATATCCGACAAATACTAGCGCAAAAAAACGAAAATAAGCAACTTACGGTAGCGGTCGATTGCACAATCGATTATATCAATTCTCCTAAAGCCCGCGATTTGCTTACCACCTTCCAGGAGGAAATAAAAGAGGGTAAGTTAAACTTTGTCTTTTTCCGTAGTGGACAGAAATTTGATATGTTTGGAATGGATAACTACTATGGGTCCCCATTTTACATGGTTAATAATGGAAAAGCTCCCTGGGATGCCTTTGATTCCTTAACTGAAGACATTGCCCATAAAACCGATAAACTAAGTCTTCAATGGTTCTCTCTTGCTTATAAGTATACTACTGAGCAAATGGATAGTTATCGAGCGGCTATTTTTAAGAATACTAGGGAAATCCTTGATCATGTTCCCCGGCTTCTTCAGCCCTTAGGCAAGAAAAGTAGCCAGAAGATACGCATTAGCACCGCAGATCCAGAGATGGAATGTTCCTTTATCGATATAAAACTTATAGGGAAAGGTCATGCCATAAAAAGTAGGGCTATTATGGGGCTTTTCTATAAAAAATGCCTAAAGAAAGGGATAAAGGTACATTCTCGAGCTAGCTTTGGATTTTATCACCCTAATTGCATCATTATCGCCGTTAATGCAGAAGAAGGCTCTAGTACTATAAGAATAAATCCAGGATTAAATCCCGAAGAAAACCAAATAATTATAGGATTTATTAAAGAGCTGGTCAATGATGCTCGCCTTTAAAGTTTATCGCTAGCCACTCTCCTTATAAAGTTGCCAGCCTCATATGAAGAGGTGCATTTATAGTGCTTAAGAAAAGCTAAGTCTGCACACTCAAGCTCTAAAAACTGCGTTTTTAGTTAAAGAGAGACTTTGCTAGGCTAAGCGATTGCATAAGGAGTAGCTAAGGAGTCTATTACTTCTACCTGTTTTTGAGGAAAAATAACACACACACCCTCTAGGCAATGTACAAGAAATTAAAAACCTTAAGCAGAATGCTTAGAAAGAGGCAAAAAGAGAAGAAATTGCTAAAACAGCTTTTCCTCCTTTAGTAGGGAGGATTTACCAGTAGGTAATCATGGCTTTTATTCTGTAACTAGCTGCCCGTATAATGATTGCATACTATTCAACATATGATTAAGTAAACACAAACTCTAAAAATTGTTTTATTTATCGCGAATCAATTGATAATTCGCGTGACCGCTTACGTTTTTTATAATCACAGGTAAAATGATTTAAAACGCCTTATAAGATTATTACTTAAATAGGGAGGCTAAAACACTGCTTCAATTCAAGAGGGAATGCTCTCCAGCAGGTTTCCATCCAGGTTAAGATCTATTCCTGCGGGCAACTGCTTTAAACTTGCAGGCAAAACAGCTAGCTGGTTGTTGCTTAGGCAAAGTAGCCGCAGCTGCGAAAGAAGTCCTATCGTAGGAGGAAGGATAGCCAGTTTGTTGCAACCTAAGAAAAGCTCTTTTAGCTGAGAGAGGTTTCCTATTTCCTCAGGAAGCATGGTAAGCTGGTTATCGTTTAAGTACAGCTCTTGCAGCTTAGAAAGTTGCCCGATTGTTGAGGGAAGAGTAGTTAGTTTGTTGCCGCCTAAGAAAAGCTCTTGCAGCTGAGAGAGGTTTCCTATTTCCGCGGGAAGAATGGTAAGTTGATTATCGTTTAAATACAACCCTCGCAGCTTAGAAAGTTGCCCGATGGCTGCAGGAAGGGTAATTAGCTTGTTACCGCCTAAGAAAAGTTCTTGGAGCTCAGAGAGCTGGCCTATCTTTGCAGGAAGTGAGGTGAGATGGTTGCCGTTCAAGCAAAGCTCTTTTAGATTAAAAAGCTCTCCTATTTTTGCCGTAAGGGTAAATAAGCGATTATCGTTTAATTTAAGCTGATGTAGCTTAGACAATCGGCCTATCTCGGAAGGCAAAGAAGTCAATTCGCTTCCTGTTAGCTCAAATTTCTTAATATTTTTGCCATACCTTTTAATCCAACCTGCTAAAAGCTTTTCTTTCTTTTTTAAGGGCAGATTTTTGATGTCTGGTCGGTTTAAATATTTTTTATAGCCGGGCAATCTAGACTCTATTAAAAGACGATTAATGTTTAAAAGAAGTAAAGTATAATTAGCCAGGGTAAAATATTTTCTTTCTTCGATTTGGCCTCTAAATTCCGCTGGAGCAAGAGATTTAGCTAGAGCGAAGGTTTGCCTAAAAATTTCATTTACCTTTGCTTGTATAGAAAGCCCAGCTGGGAGCTTGTAAAGTTTATCTAAAAGGTTAGCCTGCTCGGTAGCTTTTCGTTGAGGAAAGTGCATTTTACCTATTTGCTTATAAAGAGAGGGTATAACTTCATTAGCTAGCAGGTGTTGCCATCTTGTACAAACGCCAAATAAGGAAGGGCTAGCGCAATCCTTTAAAATGTGGACTTGTATTTCATCAGGGAGAAGTTCGAGAGTCATAGAAATTGGGCTCATAGAGGGTCCTATTATTAAATTGCATATCTATTTTTGTGCTTTTTATGAGATTAAACATATCTATATAGAAGCAAAAAAGCAAACAAATTTTAGAAACAGGACGGGCAAGAAAAGCTCCCCAATTTAGGTAAATATTCTCATTAGCAATTGTTACAACTACATCTATCTAGAGAGAAAAAATGGTCCTGCTCTTTCCTCACCTTCTTCTCTTTTATATCCTAGTATAGGCCTTCTAATAAAACAACTCAAGAGCCATTAGGGCAATTAAAAAGAGATAATAAGGCTCTGTTTGTTAGCTAAAGGTATGTTGCAGGCAACCGAATGCCGATCAACCCAAATAAAAAGAAAGAAAAATTTACTGAATTTTAAAATTTTTAGCCAAGAAGAAGCTAGATAATCAGCTATCCAGCCATTTTGGAGAGTAACAAGAACTTTTAACGAATAGAGGATTTAAAAAATCAATCACCTGATATTTTAGTTTCCAGAAAATTTATTTATGGCTTTTAGTTTGTTGATGACTAAGCTAGGAGTCAATAACTGAGGAAAAATAAAAGGCTCTTGCCCCTGCTGATAAAGCACATACAAGGGTACACTATGGCGTCCGAATTTTTGCAGCTCTTCCGTGATGGCGGCATCTTTTTTTGTCCAGTCCGCTTTCATTCGTACTACGCCCTGCTCGCTAAATTGATTATGAACGTCCGCCCCTCCCAATATCATATGATTAGCTTGGCATATTAAACACCACTTAGCTGTAAAATCAACAAAAACAGGAATACCTTGGGAGGTTAACTCTGCAAGCCGGTGGGGAGAAAACTCTTCCCATATAGCCTCTTGCTCAACTATAGCAGGAGAAGAAGAGGTAGAGTGGGAGGCAACCTTAGAAGCATAAAGTAAAGCGTATAGAGCAGCCAGCAGCCATAAAAGGGCGAGGGTTACAGCAATCCTGTAGCTTAATTTGGAATGAAGAGGGGTCGCCCAGCGCCCGTAAATCCAACAAGCTATACTTACCATAAAAAAGGCCCCTAAGAGCAGGATAAGAGCTAATGCATTTGTTTGAGCTGCAAAGACCCACGTTAACCATAACACGGAAGCAAGCATGATAAAACCCATGCATTGTTTAAAGGTCTCCATCCATTTTCCCGGCTTAGGTAAAAAACGCAGAAAAGAGGGGTAAGCAGATAGGATAAGATAAGGAGACGCCATTCCCATTCCTAAGGAAGTGAAAATCAAAAAAGACAGGTAGAAAGGTAAAGTCATGGCAAAACCCACTGCTGTACCTAAAAAGGGGCCCGTGCAAGGGGTAGCTATGAGCGTGGCTAGTACCCCGCTTAAAAAGGAAGCGCCCCTTCCCTTTTTTATCCCTTGATGCTGCAACTGCCCCGCAAAAGAGCCCACTTTAGTTCCCATTTCAAACACACCAAATAAGCTTAAACCAAAAATGAATAGGACCGCTGACAACAAAGCGACAAAAGCAGGTTCCTGCAGCTGAAATCCCCAGCCTACAGCATGGCCATAAGCCTTTAAAATCAAAAGAGCTGCAGACAATATCCAAAAGGAAACTAGAACGCCTGCACTAAACATCAAACCATGCTGCAAGGTCAACTGGCGGCTTTGTCCGGACATTTTAACGAAGCTTAAAATTTTAAAAGAGATTACCGGTAAAACACAAGGCATTAAATTTAAAAGCATTCCACCCAAAAAAGCTAATATCAAAGCCATGCCCAATCCCCCCTCATAATCGCTAGGTGTGGAGGGCAACGTAATATCTAAGGGGCGAGGAAAAGTCTCCTTAAAAGCCCACGCAGAATTTTTTTTATTGAAGTCTTGGATAGGTACGGCTACCTCGATAGCTTCCGTCACAATTTTTTCGGCCTGCTGAATAGCCAAGACTAAAACACCTTTAAGGAAAGTTGTAGGCAACGATGAATCTTTCTCTTTAAACACAAGGGAGTAAGAAGAAAAAGAAGGCTTTTGCAAGGATACAGAAGGCTCTAAATGGTAGTCTATGCTTTGTCCTTCTTCGGGAAAGAAATAAATATTTATAATTTTCTCTCCATGCTTTAAAGGAGATGGCAGGGTGAGCTCTATCAAATCATTGACACGCTTGGCCGTAAAATTCCCATTAGTTTTGGGCAACAAACGGCGCGCTTGTTCGAAAACAGCAGTTAAAGACTTATCGATGACTGGGGAAAAAGAAGTAGGGGTAAGGTTCATCTGCACGTTAGTTTCTCCTGGCAAACAGGCAGAGTCTGAACAAGCTAAGTATTTAATAGTCGCTTTAAACTTATAAATCTCAGAATGGCTTAGGTGCTCAGGAGGGAAAATTCGACACAAAAAGTGCACCTCATTTTCATAACCAAAACCAATGAATGAGGGGGATTCAAAACGTTGCGGATAAGGCCACTGCAGCTCATCTGCTTTAAACCCAGGTGGCAGCTCCCAAATAATGGAAACAGGCATGCCTGTATCTCCCGGATTTTTCCAGTAAATATTCCAAGAGGGGGCTATGGTAAGGCTGACTTTTATCCAAAAGGGCTCGGCGGCCCTGAAATTTATCGTTTCGGAATGCACATAAGCTTTAATAGGTAAAGAAGAGTCATTCGCTGGGGGCTCGATCAAGCCCAGATTAGATGGAAATGAATGAAGTTGATTGACTTGAGAAGGATTTTCACTGTATAAGAGAGGGATGAAAATGATCAAAAAGCCGAGTAACCCATAGGCCATATGTTGAAACTTGGCTGCCAATGTAAACCCCTTCTTTTTTAATTAAAGGCTATATTTTAAAGGATTTATGAATGAATGTAAACATTTTTGTAGCTACTAATCCCTTCTATGAAGCCTATGTGCATTCTGATTTTTTAGGCAAATTGATCTTTATTGGCCTCATTTTCCTTTCTATAATGACCTGGATCATTTTACTCCATAAGATCTGGCATACCTACCAGGCAAGGAAACAGGCAGCCCGTTTCTATGATATCTTTCAACTGCAAAAGCAAAATCCTTTGAATTTAGATTGCGAAGCTGCCACTAGAGTATATTATAGCAACCCTTACATGGATCTTTACTCTCTTCTTAAAAAACAGACTCTGGAAGTCCTTAATAAAAATAAATTTTTTATACCTAAAAATAAGGAAACTGAGCAAGATGCAGTTTTTCTTTCTCTTACAGATATCGATTTTCTACAAGGCTCCTTAGCTACCCAGGTTGCTCATCAAATTAAAAATTTAGAAAAAAATCTTTTTATTCTATCTACGGTGGTAAGTCTAGCCCCTTTTTTAGGATTACTCGGCACTGTATGGGGCATATTGACAAGCTTTTCCGACTTTCAGGTACAAGCAGCAGGCAATACACCCCAAATGGTACTAGGTGGGCTCTCTCTTGCCTTGGCAACAACAGTTTTAGGACTCATAGACGCCATCCCTGCTTTGATTGGTTACAATTATTTAAAGCATGCTATTCGCGACTTTGAGATTGAAATGGAAAGCTTTGCAAGCGAAATTTTGGGTTGTGTAGAGATGCAATATAGAAAAGTGGACTTCTCATGAGCAGGCGATTCATTAAGAATTCTATCCATAAAAATATCGAAGAGCCTATTGTTAATCTAACTCCTCTAATCGATGTGGTCTTTGTCATTTTAATTATATTTATATTGATAGCACCTCTGCTGGAGCTTGATAATGTTGAACTTGCTCAAGCATCTTCTGGCCTGAGCGAAAGCAGCCCAAACTTTGTTCAAGCTAGCAGCCCTATCTCTATTCATGTACGCAAAGATAATACTATTTGGTTTAATAAACAAATGGTGACTATAGAACAATTATTTACCTTGTTAAAAGAGGCCAAAAAGCGTTATCCTGATGCCCAGCCTCAGCTATATCATGACCGCACGGCCCACTTCGGAACCTATCAAGCCGTTAAGAATACAGCTGAAAAAGCAGGATTTACTCAATTAGATGTGATTCTTAAACCTGCCTAGTCTCTAAGTAATTATGAGTAGTATCTACCTCCGCGATAAGATGTTATGGCAAATCACTCTCTTGGTCCTCATAATCCATGGAGGAATGATTTTAAGCATGATCTCGCTTCCTTTTTCCAAACAAGCCCCTCGCCAATATAACGAACGTCTAGCCGTGCATACAATTCAGCTTACTCCTCCAGGAGTGCAAGCAAAATCCCCTCTTGCGCCTAGTGAGAACAAAGAAAAAATGGCTCCCAATTCTAATATTCTACCCAGCCCTAAACCTTCAAAAGAAATTGCCGCTGAACTTATTACCTCTCCTCCACCTCTTCCTCTTAACGTAGAAGAGATGAAACCTAGCAAAACTTCTTTGGCTTCTGCAGAATCTAATAAAAAAATTGCCCCCCCTCCCTCGCCAGATAAAAAAAGTATAAAAGCTTTAAGCCCTACAGCTTCTAAAAAAACGCCTAATAAAAAAGCAGCTATAAAAAAAGAGAATGCAATTCATGAATCCACCCATTCAACCACCGGCAAGCCCTCTCTTAAAAAAGATAATATTAAAAAAAGCGTTAGTCCTGCATCTACTGCAGCCAAGGCGGCTGAGAAAAAACCCATGAAAGCTCTTTTAGAAAAGTCTTCCACAGAGCCTCAACCTAAAGGCTTTAATTCACAAGCAAGCCTTGAAGTACAAGAAAAAAAGAAAAAACTTCTAGCTACTGCCCAGGCCAGCATTGCCAAGCTTGAGCAGAACCGAGCTCATCAAAATGCTTCTTTTTCTCAAGCAAGCCAGACGGCACTCGCCTCAGCTAATGCTATCCCTACATTGCAAATAGATAATCTGCCTATAGCTCAGACTCTTCCTTCCCCCGCAGTAGAGAGAAGCTATAGAGATGAGCTAGCTAGCCGCCTTAAACTTTTATTAAAACTACCCGAACATGGGGAAGTTCAACTGAAATTAACTGTCGATCGCTTAGGCCGAGCCATTAAAGTGAATGTCATTAAATCTCCCAGCCATTTAAATCGCCTCTATGTAGAAAAAAACTTGCCTATGTTAAAATTTCCTCCTCTAGGAAGGGAGTTTGCCGGCATGCCAGAATATACTTTTATCATTCAATTAAGTAATGAATTATGAACCACCTAAAATATTATCTAATAATTTTTCTTCTTTTTTTAGTTTTTAAACAAAATTTACCAGCTATAGCAAACGAAGACAATGAGAAAATCGTAGTTAGATTAGCAACGGAAAATAAGCTAATACCTCTTTATCTAGCTCCTTTTTATCAGGAAAGCTCTGCCTTTACTATCTCTTACATTCGGCAGCTAGAACAAGTTTTACAGTTTGACTTAAATCACAATGGCATGACCTTTACAATAAAAAATGAATCTAACACACCTGTTGGTGATTTTATTGATTCCATTAATAGCTCTACCTGGAAAAGCCTGAATACTTACTATGTATTGAAAATATTGATCAAAGGCAATCAAATGTCAGCAAAGATGCTTTCCATGAATAGTGAGCATGAAAAATCAGTCAATAATATTTCTTTAAGCGGAGACCTTAGCCAAGATCGCCGGCAAATACATCGTTTAGCCGATAGCCTCCATAAAAGCTTATTTGGCAGCGAAGGAATAGCCAGCACGCGAATCATTTACACGTGTAAAATCTCGCAGGGTCTTAAGTCTATCGCAGAAGTATGGGAAGCTGATTACGATGGCGCTAACGCCAGACAAATTACCCATGAAAACAGTCTTATTGTGACCCCTACCTATATTCCTCCTCAAGAAGGCCATACGAGCGGAAGCATTATGTATGTTTCTTATCGAGCGGGGCAGTCAAAAATCTATATAGCTTCCTTAAAAGATGGAGTAGGCAGGCGCTTCAGCTTGCTTAAAGGTAATCAATTGATGCCTGCTATTGCCAAACAAAGGGATAAGGTAGCTTTCATTTGCGATTATACCGGCAACCCTGATCTTTTCCTACAAGCATTTAATCCTGAAAAAGGCGCTTTAGGTAAACCTCAACAAATTTTTTCTACCTATCTAGCCACGCAAGGAACCCCTACCTTTAGCCCAGATGGTACTAAGGTTGCCTTTGTTTCTAACAAAGATGGATCCCCTCGCATTTATGTCATAGACATTCCGCAACCCGGAGCAAGCCTTAAAAACATTAAAGCTCTCTTGATTAGCAAATCAAATCGAGAGAACACAGCTCCTGCCTGGTCCCCCGATGGCAGTAAGCTAGCTTATTGCGCAAAAAGCCAGGATATCCGCCAAATTTGGGTTTATGATTTTGACAAAAAGCAAGAAAGGCAAATTACTAAAGGAGGGGGTCACAAAGAAAATCCTACCTGGGCTCCTAATAGCTTGCATCTTATTTTTAACTCTGCGGGCGATAATAGCAGCGAACTCTATTTGATCAATATGCATCAAACAGAAGCAGTAAAAATTTCCTCCGGAAAAGGCCTGAAACGCTTTCCTGCATGGGAGCCTAAGTTTAGCAAATAGCTCATTGCCTTATAGTGTCAGTCAAGCTTTAAGTCTCCTGATGGCTCTTTTCTTCCATGGGCTACTTACGCTTGAGCCTCAAAGCCTTTGCTTCGAGCATGCCTAGGATTAAAATGCTGCCCTAAATCCTATAAGCTCCTCTTAAGTAAGAGTAAAAAAACTAAGACCCATACAAAAGCTTTTTTAGAGCTTTTCTAGGCTCATACACTTAAAACAAATTAAAACGCAAGTTGCTTAAAATTAAAGAGATAAAACCCTAAAAACCTCTCAAGGAAGATAGAGTCTTATTCTTATCTTTCCTTTGTAAAACAAGCTAATTAAAAAAGCTCTTTTAGAATATTTCCCCTTTTATGTTACTATCTTATTTTTGTAATTATTTATAGCCACAAAGCCTGAGGATTTTATGAAATTAACTCCCTATTGCCTGCTTTTGAATATACTTCTTATTAGCTTATCCTTTACAAGCTGCAGGCGCACGAGCGATGATGTATGGGAAGATACGAAAACCGCTGGGCGTCATATTGGAAGAGGTGTTAAATCTCTTGGCGGTAAACATGGCGATTCGCGCCAAGTCTATTCTCCTGATGAATTTTATACCCTGGGTAAACCAAGCAATTCTGCAAATATTTATGCTCACGAAGACTTTATACCCTTACAAGATCAGCCCAACGTTGCCGAGTTAGCCATGGCAGAATCTGTTAGCCCACAGCCGAGAGAAAATCCAGGTGATCCAGGCAGTACTCTCCCCGACATTCAATTTTTCAAAGATCCTAGTACTATTCAAGGCCTTTCGGGTATTTTCCAAAGCATCAAATTTGATTATAATAGCAATTTGATCAAAGGCCAGGAAAACATGAGTATTTTACGCAAGGTAGTAGACTATCTGCAAAGAAATCCTAACACCTATATTTTTATTGAAGGACATACCGACGAAAGAGGAGCAGAAGCTTATAACCTAGCTTTAGGCTCACGGCGTGCTAACGCTGTTCGTAATGCTCTGATTGCCGAAGGCGCCAGCCCTGATAATATTTTTACGATCTCTTATGGTAAAGAACGTCCTGCCGTGATGGAAAGCCACGAAGAGGCCTGGGCACAAAATCGTCGAGCAGAATTTAAAATTTATCAAAAATAATGTTTATAGAAATCTTCTTCCCAAGGCTCAGGTTGCGCAAGCAACCTGGAGTTATAAAAGTTATGATATTCCTTATCATCCCTTTAATTTTATGCTTTCTAGGCAATATTGAAGCAGCCCCTAATCGCTATTATAATGATCAAACAGCCGTTGTTCTGCGTGAAATGCGCCATAATCTGGATGATTTACGCCATGAGGTCGGCAATCACGAAATTGAAATCAAAACCTATGATGAGAAAGTCCGTACTTTAGAAACGATTATCGACTCGATGCGCCAGCAATGGATGGAGGCAGGTCATGCGCAAACAGAAGCATGGAAAGATTCTTCTAAAGCCCTAGAAATAAAAATTAATAGCCTGGAGCTACTTACTCAAGGGATCATTTCGGATGCTAAGCAGTTTAAAACCTACTCGAATGAAATAGCTACCACCCTCTCCCAATATAAGCAAAAGCTTACGGAGCTTGAAAAAATTATTGAATTTCAAAATCAAAACATCGACAGCCTTCATCAAGCGATCAAATCAGTTGCAGAGGCCTTAAATCCCACAAGCGGCCTTTCAGAAAAAGCTGGGCTTCCATCCGTTAAGATTTATAAAGTGGTACCCGGAGATACTTTAGAAAAGATTGCGCGTAAGCATCAAACGACTATCCAAGCTATTAAAGAGCTTAATGGCCTTTCCCATGATAAAATCGTTGTTGGCCAAAATCTTAGAATCCCATGAGTAATTCGCAAGCAATTGGAATTTTTGACTCAGGGATCGGCGGGCTAACAGTGATGAAACAAATCATGCATAAGCTTCCCCATGAACAAATTATTTATTTCGGAGACTCTGCCAGGTTGCCCTATGGCGACAAAAGTGCCGATACCATTCTGCGTTATTCTATAGAAAACGCAATCTTTTTAATGGAACACCAAATTAAATTACTAGTCATTGCCTGCAATACAGCTTCAGCTTATGCTGTAGATAAGTTGAAACAGATCCTTAAAATCCCTATTGTTGATGTGATTCAGCCAGGTGTGGAGCATGCCGCTAAAGCTTCACGCCACCTTAGAATAGGTGTGCTTGCTACACGAGCGACCACCGAATCAGGTATTTATCCCCAAAAAATTAAAAAAAAGCTCCCTTCTTGCCAAGTTTACTCCATGTCATGCCCCCTGTTAGTACCCCTTATTGAAGAGCACCTACTCGATCATCCGGCCACCCAGCTAATTATCAAAGATTATCTTGCCCCTTTAAAGCAAAGCAGCATTGATACATTACTTCTTGGATGCACTCACTACCCTCTTCTTCGTTCTTTGATCCAAAAGGAAATAGGCCCGCATGTCTGCATTGTCGACTCGGCTAGCACCTGCGCAGAACATGTGTCGCTCACTTTAGAGGCTCATCATTTACATGCCTCCCCTGGTAAAACACCTTCTCATCGCTTTTATGTTTCGGATTATCCTGAAAAATTTCGTTTGCATGGCTCCAAGTTTCTAGGACATTCCATTGATAAAGTAGACATTCCTTTAAAAATGAAATTTGAGATTTAAAGTCGCCTATCTATACATACAAGTAGGCCTCTTTAACGTAGAGAAATACACATTCTTATCTATACTCAAGAATATTTAATAACTTTATTATGCTAAAAAACAAAAAGGTTGCTAGACTTTAAAGTTTAATCTCCTCTCTTGATTATCTAATCTTTTAATTTAAACGATAACAAGAGCCTTGCTATCGTTTTTACTAACTTTAAGGGATAAGCATGAAGCATTCTCTATTTACTTCCGAAGCAGTAGGAATTGGTCATCCTGATAAGGTCGCTGATCAAATTTCTGATGCTATATTAGATGCTTGTCTTGAACAAGATGAAAACTCCCGAGTGGCTTGCGAAACAATGGTAACTTTAGGCCTTGTCGTGGTTGCAGGAGAGATTACGACTAAAGCACAAGTAGATTATCAAGAGATCGTACGTAATACTCTTAAATATATAGGTTACGATCAATTAGAAGAGGGCTTTGACTATCGCTCATGTGGCGTGCTAACCTCTATTCATAAGCAATCCTTAGACATCGCTCAAGGTATCAATGAAAGAGAAGGCCTTTATAAAGAACAAGGTGCAGGCGATCAGGGCATAATGTTCGGGTATGCTTGTGAAGAGACACCCGAATTAATGCCTTTACCTATCACGCTAGCCCATCAAATTGTTCGAGAGCTCCATCACATCCTACAAAACAAACAGCTTCCTTATCTAAGACCTGATGCGAAAACGCAAATTACAATAGAGTATGATGAAAAAAATCAACCTATCCGTCTTCATACCGTTGTGATCTCCGTGCAGCATGCAGAAGGAGTTAAAAGAGAGACAATCGTCCATGATATGCAAGCACTTGTGCATAGGATAGCTCCTAAAGGCTTTATTACGGATAATACTCTTTTCTACATTAATCCTACCGGCCGTTTTGTGATTGGAGGCCCTGCGGGCGACTGTGGGCTTACCGGAAGAAAGATTATTGTAGACACCTATGGAGGAATGGGCCATCATGGAGGTGGGGCTTTTTCAGGCAAGGATCCCTCTAAGGTAGATCGTTCCGCTTCCTATGCAGCTCGTTATGTGGCAAAAAACATCGTGGCAGCTAAATTAGCCCGGCGCTGTGAAGTGCAAATTTCTTATGCTATCGGTGTTTCCCATCCCCTTTCTATTAAAGTAGATACTTTTGGTACAGGATCAGTGAGTGAAGATATTCTCAGCAGAGCCGTCCCTTTAGTGTTTGATTTAACACCTAAAGGCATCATTCAAATGCTTAACTTAAAAAAACCTATTTATCTCTCTACTGCTTTTGGTGGGCATTTTGGGCGTCATGAAGAAAACTTTACTTGGGAAAAAACAGATAAGATTATTTCCTTGTTAGAATGTGTAAAAATGGAATCTTTTGCCGCAGGATAGAGTATGTCATTAACAATCGATCAAATGAAAAAAATTCTTAAAGAACTTAACTCTTCTTTAAAGGAAGCGCTTTTTGATCACTGCACAGCGTCACATTCTCAAAAGATTATCCTTCATTTCAAAGACGCACCCTCCTTATTGATTTGTTTTCAAGAAGCCTTTTTGCGCTTCCATCTTACCAAATACCCTGGTCAAGATATTTCTTCATTCTTTTCTAAGCAACTGACCCATCATTTACGGACCTGGTATTTAGAAAGCTGCGAGCTTATCAATGAAGATAGAATTTTATGGATGGTTTTTAAAAAAGGCAAGCTCACCCAAACTCTTATCAGCGAACTTATTCCTAAAAAACCCAATTGCTATCTTGTTGATAGCCAACAGTGCATTCTAGTTTCTTTGCATCCCACTATCCATACTTTTTATACTCCTCCTAAAACTCTGCCTCCTCTTTTGCCACTCGACTCGCCTGAGAATATTACTAGTGCTTCAGTGGAAGCTATCTACAGACAGAAAGAATTAGAAGCTGAATTTCTTGAAAAAAGAAATGCACTGGTTGCCGAGCTAAAAAATAAACTGAATAAAACTCGGAAAGCCGAAGCCAAATTTTCAGAAGAGCTACAGAAAGCTCTTCTTTGGGAACAAGCACACCATGAAGCTTCCCTTCTTCAAGCCAATCTATATAAAATAACGAAGGGGTTAAGCCAGGTCAGGGTCAATGATTGGTTGAAAGGTAATCAAGAAGTCATCCTAAACTTAGACCCTACCTTGCCGCCCTCAGAAGAAGTCTTTAAGCGCTTTCAAAAAAGTAAAAAATTAAAGAAAGCAATTGCCCCCCTTTCCGCTCAGTTAGAGCAGGCCCATCAAGCCATAGAAAAGTTATCTTTAATGCTAGGACAGGTGCAACAGCTAGAAACTAAGCAAAAGCTTGAAAGTTTTTGCCAAATACATTCGGAGGAGCTATCTAAGAAAATAACAAAGAACAACTCGACAAAGAAAATTTTACCTTTACCTTATCACGAATTTGTGACTCAAGCAGGATTAAAGATATGGGTAGGCAAGAACGCCCATGCTAACGATAAATTAACTTTTACTTATGCCCATGGCTCAGATTATTGGCTACATGCTAGAGATGTCCCTGGATCGCATGTCATTTTACATATAGGTAAACGTCTTAAACCCGATGAAGAGTCTTTACAAGATGCTATTCATGCAGCTCTTTTCTACAGCAAAGCTAAAGAGCGCCAAGAAGGAGAAGTTTGCATCACTCAATGTAAGTATGTCTCGCGTTATAAAAACCATATTCCGGGAAAAGTTCATCTCTCTATTCAACGTATCGCTTACGCTAAAATAGATCTAGAGCGGCTAAAAAAACTTAAAGAAAATAAGTTTACCACTCTTTCTTAGGGTTTAAAATTTTCTTAAATAAAGAGATACTTGACAAGCTTTTTATACAATCATATGGAAAGACTAGATCTTTAATTAGCAAGGAAGCTGTTGGAAAGGTAACATTTTTTTCAAAAAACAGGAACACTATTTTTTCAACAGACCTCTATGTTTCTATAAACCTATCAATTAAAAGGTGGCATTTATAAAAAATTAATTAAAAAATGTAATTATACGCTTTCGAGCCACTCTTTATGTAATCATATGCTTGATAAAAAGCTTGGTTTTTACGGGTAGAGCCAGCCTGGAAAAAGGTTAATTTCTTTTTTGGTTATGTAGACTTAATTTCTCTAAAAGGTATTAGAAAAAAGATAAGCATGAAATTCATGCGAATGTATGAAATTTAGCAAGTAGGCGCGATTTTTTCCTTGGCCTATAGAATAAGTCGTTCTATTTGTTATTCTTCCTCTTCTAAGAAGCGATAGCCCACCCCGCGGACCGTCTCAATCCATTGAAAGTTGGGACCTAATTTTTTACGAAGAGAAGCGACGTGTACATCAATATTTCTATCCACCACAAAAGCGTCACTATTTTGAATATCGTCAAGCAATTGGTTACGGGTTAAAACCTTACCCATATTTGTTACCAAGCGCTTTAAAATCCCAAATTCTGAAAGGGTCAAAGAAATAGATTTATCGTTTTTTCTTACCAGATAACGTTCTAATTCTATTGTAAAATTACCAAACGCAATAATTTTTAAAGCTTTTTCATGGGTATCTTTGCCACGTCGCAGTACAGCTCGAACGCGTGAAAATAAAACTTTAGGGGAAAAAGGCTTGGCCACATAATCATCGGCCCCTAATTCTAACCCTAACACCACATCTAATTCCTCACTTTTGGCAGAAATCATAATGACCGGAATATCTTTTAATTCGGGATGAATTTTCATTTTTCGGCAAACATCTAGGCCACTTAAGCCAGGAAGCATAATATCTAAAATCACTAAAT
Source organism: Neochlamydia sp. AcF84 (assembly GCF_011087585.1). Classification (NCBI taxonomy): domain Bacteria; kingdom Pseudomonadati; phylum Chlamydiota; class Chlamydiia; order Parachlamydiales; family Parachlamydiaceae; genus Neochlamydia; species Neochlamydia sp. AcF84. The sequence goes on along the minus strand of NZ_VJOT01000003.1, from coordinate 13,202 downwards.
CCGGTTTCTCTCTTTCAATGGCTCTTAATCCATTCAGGCCATCAATTTCTGTATGCAATTTATAGCCAGAAATATCTGCTTGTAATTTAATCAATGCCGCTATATCTTCCTCATCTTCAAGCAGTACAATTTTTGATTTTTGCATGATACGCCTTTCTCAAGGTAAATTCTTTTTATCTCTATTTTAACATAGGCTGGATTTTTATTTCATCAAATTTTAAAATACTTTTTTTAACAGTTTTTTTCTTACATTAAAATTTTTTTTATAAAGTTTAATGTAGAAGATTTTTAGGGTTGGTTCTAATGTCCTATTTTAAAATTTTTACTCTTTCGTTTTGTTTTAGCTTGCTGTTTATTGCTCTCTTTATAGGGTTTACTTTTGATTCAAGAACCCTCCTTGACCAAACTTATGAGCATTTTGCTAGCCAACAATACGATGAAGCACACCTCCATCTCTTACATGGCGATCATGCCCTCTCATCAGCAGACTTTTATTTATATGAAGGGTATATAGCTCGTGAGAAATTAGGGGCAGAAAAATCACAACCTTATTTTTTAGAAGCCCTGCAGCATCTTACTAATAAAAGAAGTAATAAAGCTTTTGAATTATCTTTAAATTTAGCCTTAAATGCTTTTTTGCAAAAAGATATAGACGCCTTACATCAAGCGCTTGATCAATGCCTTTTGTATACTACTGTTGATCATCCTTGGTTCCTTTTCTTTAAAGGCTATTATTTTTATTTGCTCAAAGATTATCCTCAAGCCCTTACCCATTGGCAAGCTAGCCAATCTAGATCTTGGCTATCTAAATGGATGGAAGCAAGTTTTCAACGCCATCTTCCAGAAGAAAAAGTGAGGCTTAATTGTTTATACGCTCAAATCGAGGTAGGCCAATTAGAGGAAGCCCGCCAAGCATTGAAAGCCATGCTTTTCATCTCCCCAGCGGCTGTCGAAGAGGATACTAATCTGCTATTAGCTTTAAGCTACGTGAAAGAAGCCGAAAAATTGCCCCCACCTGCACGCCCTTTTGCTTATCAAAAAGCTGCAAGCTATCTCCAATTAACGTCCCACGCCAATGTCTATTACCTTCAAGAAAAAAGTTACCTTGCTCATTCCTTTAAAGCCCAGCTTTTGCAAGAAATTGAAGGTTTTACATTTATAAGCTTACCGCTTTACCTTCACACCTTAGAGAGAATGCATGCTTTTCCTCAATTAAAGGAAATAAGTAAGCGATTTGCTCAGAGATTTACTGAGATGATTTGCACAGGAAATATTGAAGAAGCTTCGCAATTTATTCAAGGAATAACAGACCATTTGTATGAAAGTAATTTTCATCAGCTGTTGGTCTCGCAATTAACAGCCTCTATGCAAGAAGCGATAAAAAAGGGCCATCTTGATTACTGGAAAGAGGGCTGGATTCTCAGCCAAAAGCTTCTCTCTTCTGATTCCTCCTGCCTGCCAACACTCATCCATGCTTTAGCATCTAAAATCTTGGAGGTACTTGAGAATGGTGCTGAAATTTCTAAAGAAATCTACGCCTATCTTGACCTATGGCAGGCTTTAGAAAAAAGAGCTTTCCAGCGCTATACCTTAGCTCAGCAGCTATTGCAAAAAGCCGAATGTCTTTGGTCGCTTAAAAATAAACCTCAAAAAGCCATAGATCTTATAAGATTGGCTACTACCTTACCCTTCGAAGAAGAGCTAAAAGAGTTCCAGCAAGACATTGAACGTGCAGTAATTAAAATATATCAACAGGCAGTTCTTCAAGATAACGTTTATCATTTTGCCTTTATTCAACAAGCTATACAACAATTTAATTTTAGTTCTCTGCCAGTCCTGGAGGCTCCAGAAATCGCTAACCAAATAGCAGATGCACAATACTTGTACAAAAAAAAGCAGTTTACCTTAGCTGCCGATAAAGCTTTAGGAGTACTTAAAGCTACTCCTTGCGATCAAGCAGCCCGCCGTATAGCTGTTTTGACTGCTTATGAAGAAGGGAAATATTTTGAAGTGGTCGAACATGCTAGGCATTTAAGCAGCCTAGATTCTTCTATCTTAGAGCCTCTGGCCATTTCTATGCTCATTACGGGAGAGAAGCAAGGAGCCTCTTTCCTGCAACTTCTTTGCACTCATCAGCCTTTATCGGATGATAATAAGCTGCGCCTAGGTTTAGGCTATTTACTCGTATCTCAGCCCGAACCAAGCATTAGTTGGCTGAAGCAAATTCAAAGGGCTCAACATGCTCTCTTCCATGATGAAATCCTTCTGGGATTTTATATTGCAGCCTTTCAAAAGCAAGATTGGCTGCAGGTGATTGACTTATATCCTCAGCTGGCTCCTTCTAGGCAGCAAATCCCTGCCGTTCAAGGCATGCTTATCCAATCTTATCTTGCCCAGGATCAAAAAGAACAAGCCGAAGAGATATTTGCTACTTTTTTAAAGCACATTCCCCTTTATTTCCTCGAAGAGAGGGGCTCTACACCTTACAATATCCTTAAAATGCATTTGTATAGCTTTAATGCCTATGATTTTGCTGCCCGCTATTTTCTTTATGTTAAAAAAGATTTAGTCCAAGCCTTAAGTTATTTTCGCCAAGTTAAAAATCCCCTTCCTGATCTTCTTTTAGAAAGGGCTCAGCTGGCTTATACATTAAAAAATTACCCCGAATCGCTTAAAGATTTACATGAAGCCTTACAGAACGTCCAGGGCTCGCCACGAGAAAAAGCTCTTTTGCTTTTAGGCCAAATTTATTTTGAAATTGGTTTATATCCTGATAGCGTCTCTTCTTTTAAAGAACTATTTGCTTTAGATTGTCGGCAAGATTCGAGTGTTCATCGATTATATGGTCAAGCGCTTACCCTTCTAGGAAGAGCTGATCTTGCCTCTATACATTTTAGGCAATTTGAAATCGATCATCTTGCTTTATTCCCAATCCCTCAAAATTTGGGCATCGATCTCAAAGAGAATAAATCTTTCAATCTAAGCTCACAGCTATTAAGCCACCAGCTGCAATTATACCCTCAAAGTATCTCCCTTCAGCTACTTTCAGCCAAAGAGCTTATTTCTTATTTTAATTATTCAACGGATAGCTGCGCTGATAGCTCTGAAAAACTTCTATTAGCATACGATATTCTTAAGAAAATCAATGAAAAGCATTCTTATCTTCCAGAAGCCTGGTATCTTCAAGGCCAAGTCTTAACTCATTTAAAACTTAATCGAAGTGCCAAACAAGCTTTCTCAAAAGCGATTGATTTAAATCCTTACTATGTGGAAGCCTATAAGCAATTAGCGCTGATTAATAAAATTGAGAAAGATTTTGACTCTGCTCTTTATCATCTAAAGCAAGTTTTACAAATTGCTCCTCACGATGAAGAAGCATGGCGCTCGCTGGCTTGTATAGAGGAAGAGCAAAATCATTTAACCGATGCAATTCAAGCCTGGAGTAAAGCATTAAAGCTCCACCCCCTTCACCCACTTTATTTACTCAAATTAGCAAATTTAAGTTTTAACCTACATACCACAGAATGGAGAGAGAAGGCGTAAATTAATTATACCGATTGCATCAGGGAAATTTAAAGTTGCCAATGAATGTACCCGCCATCCTTTTACTCCTTCTTAATTGAATCTTTTTGCTTTTTACTATATCCTATAGATAATTTAAAAGAGATCGATTGATGTTTTTTGTATTTGTACTTTTTGCCCTTTTTGCTAGCGTTTTCACAGTCGGCAAAGTTGCTCTAGAATATGCACAGCCTTTTTTCCTGATTGGATCACGCATGCTAGTTGCGGGTATACTTCTTTTAGCCTATGAATTTTACCGCAAGGGGGCCCATATCTCCATGAATTGGCACAGCTTTGGTCGTATCTTACGCCTGGCTTTCTTTAACATTTACATTACCAATGTCCTCGAATTTTGGGGTCTTAAATATTTAACCTCTTTTAAAACCTGTTTTATCTATAGCCTTTCTCCCTTTATATCTGCTTTATTTTCCTATTTTATTTTCACAGAGAAAATGTCGATAAAAAAATGGATAGGATTAATGATTGGATTTGTAGGCATAATTCCTATGTTACTTAGTGAAACATCTGCAGAGCAAAAAGCGGGCCATCTCTTTATGTTTTCTTGGGCAGAGTTAGCTGTGATTATTGCCGCTACTACAAGCGTTTATGGATGGATTCTTTTACGTCAGCTCGTTAATGAAAATCTTTATTCACCTTTATTTGCCAATGGAATGAGCATGCTGATAGGTGGAATCATTACCCTTTTTCACTCGCTGTTAGTAGAAGATTGGAAGCCCGTACCTGTTAATCTTAACAGCCTCCTCCCCTTCTTTATTTGTGCGGCTTGGTTGTTACTTGTTTCAAATCTTATCTGCTATAATCTTTACGGCTGGCTAATGAAACGTTTTTCTGCCACTTTTATGTCTTTTGCAGGCTTTTCCACTTCAATGTTTTCTGCTCTATTCGGGTGGGCTCTCTTGGGAGAGGAACTAGGCTTAGCCTTTTTCACTTCTTCGGCCCTTAATTTGCTAGGTTTGAGTCTTTTCTATCAGGAAGAATTAAAAAAATCTAGCGTTAGGGTGAACCGACAAACGACCGGCTAAAGAAAAAGCATCTGCCTCGTTTATATTGCCTTGCCCTAGTTTATTACTTTTTTCATGAATAGCTATCCAGCATAGCGCTCATCATTTCTTTAAAATTACTAACGAATGATAGAATTAAGCCTCTCACCGCTAACAAAAAGGGGGTGTAAACATAAAAAGCCTTGTTTAAATTTAGGGCAAACTTTATAAAAGGTCTTCCTGAAGCTTTATCAAGAGTAGTACCATGTCATCCTCCCGCATTGAAGGAGAAACTTACTTTCAAGCTAATACTTTCTTTTATAACGATCATATCAACCCTATCATTGCTTCTATTATTCCTCAGTTTGAAGGGATGATGCGCTCTTATGTGATCTTACACTTGATTTTTTTGATATTAGGTGTGATTGAATGTATCTTAATGGTTACCTTTTTTAGCTTATTGACACAATCAGCTTTACTTGCTATGTGTTTAGCTGGAGTATTTCTTACTTTCTTTTCTTATTTCATCCTGAAAGTTTATTACCAGGCTAAGAAGCCTGAGCAGCATAAAGAGATCATTCAACGTTATTTGGCTGCTTGCAAAAGCCTTTTGAATTATCAAGAAGGCTGCCCAGAACATCATATTGCTTTAGCCAATGCATGTTGCAAATTAGCTAATAACCTTCACGGCAAAGAATATAATTTCTATTCCTTCCCTCAATGGCTAAAATCTTTACATTCTTTTATAGAAAAATTTAGCTGTTGGTGGCATTGGCAAGATGTCCATCGCTTTAAAGAACTTCTCTTGCTAACTTCTGTAGAAGAAAATATCAAGCTTGTCAAGTGCGAGCCGACTAGCTTGGAGGTCCACGCCTCGCTTGCCAATGCTTACGTTATGCTTTCCGGCCTTTATGTAGATCCGCGTAAGTTAGAGGGATATGATGAGGAACGCTGGATGCCTGTAGAGCGCTATTCCCTTCAGATGGAAGAGAAATTCCGTGCCATTGCCGAACGAGCCATTGAAGAATTTAAGGTTCTTAATGATTATGCACCCAACGACCCTTGGGTCCATGCCCAACTAGCTTATAGTTATCGTGATCTGCAAATGCCTAAAGAAGAAATTAAAGAATATGAAACCATCTTAAAATTAAACCCGGGTGATCGAGAAACTTTCTATAAGCTGGGCCTTCTTTACTTCCAACAAGGATTTAATGCGCAAGGACTACGTGTGTATGAAGAATTAAAACGTACGCATTATAAAAAGGCAGAAAGCTTAATGGAAAATTATGGCTTATTTAAACCTTTTTCTTAAGAGCATCCATTGAAATATTTGTTTATTTTATTTACCACTCTGTCTTTATCGTTAGCTGCTGAAGAGTCTGTTATAGATTTTTTTGAAGAACGTTTATCTTTACATCCTCCCACGGAGCAAGAGGAATTAGCGGTAGTCCAAGCTGTACACCTATTTCTAGAACGCATTCAACAAAGAAATATTAATGATGCTTATTTTCTTAGTACAAGTAAAGAGTTTCAACAAGCTTCTTCTTTCAAATATTTTCACCTTTTCATCCAGGATCTTTATGGAAAGGTTTTAACTACTCAACTCACCAGAAAGAATGTTTCGTTTACTAATGTAGCCAAAGATCAAGCTACTTACCAAATCTTGTTAAAAGGCTCGTCAACCTATCAGAAATTCTATCTTGAATTTCACCTAGCAAACCGAGAAGGCGATTGGAAAATTATGCATATCAAAATCTATGAGAGCTACCCTACCACTCCTTCCCAGCAATCTTAATTTCTTATCGATTAAGATCCTCAATTACACCTTTTAAAGAAACTACATCTACATAACCAAAAAAGAAATTAACCTTTTTCCAAGCTGGCCTTACCCGTAAAAACAAGCTTTTTACTAAGTATATGATGACATAAAGAGTTACTCGAGAGCGTATTACTTCTTAAGTATATTTTAAGCTTTTTATCCTTTTCATTCCCTGCCTAACCTAAACTAGCTTGAGAGTAGCGCCTTAAATAGGCTATAATCACTTGAAGTAAACTTTCAATGCGTCGCTGGAAGGAAAACTGCAAGCTAGCTTTAATGGCACCAACCCTAAATGCTATTTTAAGGTAAGTAGCAATTAAGGTTTTCTAGAATGTATTTTTTATTTAATCTATACCTTTTTGTAGGATGAAAAAAACGATGACAAATCTATCTAACGCTAAGCGAATCTTGTTAAAACTTTCTGGAGAAACCCTTCTAGGGGAGCAACCTTTTGGCGTCCATTTTCCGACTGCGGAGCAGCTAGCTATATCGCTAAAAGATATAAAGCAAGAGGGTTTCGAATTAGCTTTGGTCATTGGAGGAGGAAATATTTTTCGAGCCATTCAATTAAAAGGCTCAAAAATCCCTCGCTCTGCGGCAGATCAAATGGGTATGCTAGCTACCCTTATGAATGGTATAGCCCTACAGCAAGCGTTAACTTCTATCGGCTGTACAACTAAGCTAATAAGCGCCCTGGAATGTCCTAAAGTGGCTGAAAGCTATAACTGGAACCGCACTAACGATTACCTTGCTGCTGGCCATATTGTCCTTTTCGTAGGTGGCACCGGTAATCCTTATTTCACTACGGACAGCGCTGCTGCCTTACGTGCTTGCGAAATACAAGCTGATGTTTTGCTTAAGGCTACCAAAGTCAAGGGTGTCTATACGCAAGATCCTTTGAAATTCCCTCAAGCACAAAAATATAGGACTTTATCTTACTCCCAATATCTTACAGAAAAGCTAGAGGTTATGGATACAACTTCCATCGCTCTTTGCATGAATAATCAGCTTCCTATTTTTGTGTTTAGCATGGAAGCTCTTGGAAAAGAATCTTTAAAACAAATATTATCGAAAACGGAAGACGGAACATTAATTAGTTAAGAAAAGTATCTTAATAGACAGCCTGAATTTAGGAAAATGGAGTTGTATAATGAATATTCTTGAACAAGCGAAATCCAAGATGTTAGTGGCAATTGAACATTTGAAAAATGATTTAAAATCTCTACGCACTAATCGTGCCAATGCTGGTATGTTAGATAGCATTTTTGTAGAAATTTATGGCTCTAGCATGCGTATCAAAGAAGTTGCTAATGTGACTGCCCCTGAAGCGCGCACGCTTTTAATTACCCCTTTTGATCCTTCTACAACAAATGCGATTGGCAAATCCATTGAAAAAGCTAATTTAGGCTTCATGCCTATTGTGGATGCTAATTCTATACGCATTAAGATTCCTCCTATGGATGAAAATATGCGCAAAGAAATGGTTAAGCAATGCCATAAAAAGAAAGAAGAAGCAAAAATTAGCATCCGTAATATACGCCGCGAGTTTAATGAAGCTGCCAAAAAACAAAAAATAGCTGGTGAGCTTACTGAAGATGGGCTGAAAAGGAATGAGAAAAATGTTCAAGAGTTGACCGATAAGTTTTGCAAAGAAGCTGACGAGCTAGCAGAAAAAAAAGAAAAAGAAATTATCACCATTTAGTTATTGCTTATAAAAGTCAAAATCCTGTAACATTAGGCCTCTTTAAGGAAACTTGAAGAAAAAATACCTTATAAGTTTTTCAACCTTATAAGGTGCCAGTCAGGCCCCATCGTCTAGCCTGGCCTAGGACACCGGATTTTCATTCCGATAACAGGGGTTCGAATCCCCTTGGGGTCAATTGCACGAGACTTTAGCTCAGTCGGTAGAGCATCTCACTTTTAATGAGAGGGTCGATGGTTCGAGTCCATCAAGTCTCAAGCTTTTAAGCAATTTCTACTTTGCTTTCCATCTCATCCCTTGAATTGCTTTTATTTTTCTACTCATGCTAGTTTAAGTTAAGCATTTATCAAGCCCATTGCCAGTAAGCCCAGCCGATTATTTTTTCGTTAGAAATCCTTTACCTTTTAAATAAGCCCTTTAAGCTTACAAAGCATCTGCTTTTTCATTTTTCCCTTTTATATTGATCTAATTAAATTCCCTATCCACCTACCTTTTATGCATTCATTAAACGTCCTCATCCTAGCAATTGATTAAACTTAAAGGAAGAGGATACTAAAATAAGTTTATGCTCTTAGCCTTATAAAAATCAGAGAAAAATTAGCTTTTTATAAATGAATAGATAAACTTTAAGCTTTTCGCAAGCTAATGCTAAGCTTTAAGCCTCTACTAAAATCCTGCCAGCTAGAGAAAAAAAACTGCTCATTGACGCCAAAGCCAAATAAGCAAAAAAAAACTCTCCCTACGAAAATAAATTTATACTTTTTTGCTCACATTTTCTATAGTAGGTGTAAATATATAACATCTATCAAAAGATCGACTATGGTTAAAAAAGCCTTTGAATTTTTTGAAGAGCAAGTTCCTGAACGACCCATTGAATGCACAGAATGCAAGAAACCTATCGCCATTTGGTATACGGAGCTCATAGGAAATAACATCTCGCAAACGGGCATGTGTTCAGACTGCCCTATCTTGCGACGTAAGCTACATGGCCAAACAAGTGAAAAAGAGATGGGCCATATGGTGGGAGAAACCAGCTTGGCTTGTGGAGAATGTAATACCTCTTTAGAAGCATTACGGGTAGGGGCCTCTTTAGGATGTAGCAACTGCTACGAGGTTTTTGATGACATTATCTTACAAGAACTCCTCATTCTTGATAAAGTTCCTCCTCGCGTAAAAGCTAATAAAAAAATTTTTCCACTCCATATTGGGCGCAGCCCAGGTGAGGTTAGAGAAATCAGCCCCTCCTTGCGTCTACTAGCTCTTAACGAAGCCCTCAATGAGACTCTAAAAAGAGAAGACTATGAACAAGCTGCATGGCTACGTGATCAAATTAGAGCTTTGACAGAAGAAAATGTGGAGAAAAGCAATGGCCCCCAATGATAAATCTAATGTTATTATTAACCAGAAAAAACTTTGGCAAGACAATGATAATGATATTTGGCTAGCTTCCATTCTTCATCTACATCGAAACCTTGAAAAATTCAATTTCCCGGGTAAACTTAGTACAGAGCGACGTAAGCAGGTGGTTTCAGTTTTAAGCAAAGAAATCCTCTCTTTAGATCTACTTGAGAAAGCTACTCTTATTCGGGCAGAAGAAATGGAACCTTTTGAGAAAGAATTTCTAGGAGAACATTTCTGGTCTAATGATAATTTCATCCAGGCTCATTCAGGAGAAGCTTTTATCATTGACGCTTCAGGACAATTTTTAGCTTCTTTTAATATTCGCAATCATCTCCACTTGCAACTTATCGAATGTAAAGGCGAACTAGAGAAGGCTTGGAATAAACTTTTAAAAATTGAAACCACTATTGGCCATAACATTTCTTTTGCTTATAATGCTAAATATGGCTTTCTTACTGCAGATATAGGTAGCTGCGGAACAGCTTTACTTGTTTCTATCTATCTTCAGCTTCCCGCTCTTGTCCATACAGGAAAAATGGAGGAAATAGTAGAAAAAAATAAAGAGGAAAGCATTGCTTGCTCCGGTATTCGCGGCTCTCCCCAAGAAATCATTGGTGATTTGCTAGTCGTGCAAAACAATTATACCTTAGGCGTTACCGAGGAATCGATTATCTCTAATTTAAATGCCTTTGCTACTAAAATGGTTGTCGAAGAAAATATGGCCAGAAATCAAATTCGAGCGAGTAGTAATCCTTATATTAAAGATAAAATCAGCCGTGCCTTTGGTATTTTAACGCATTCTTATCAAATTGATGCTATTGAAGCCCTGAATGCGATCAGCCTCCTTAAATTAGGAATAGAGATGGGCTGGGTAGAAGGCATCTCCCGCCAATCCATCAATCAACTATTCTTTAATTGTCGAAGATCTCATTTGCTAGCAGAATTTCATGAGAAAACCCATCTACCCCAGGAAGAAATTGTCCATAAAAGAGCCGAGTTCATCCATAAAGCTCTTCTTCAAGCTCATCTAAGAGTCTAAAAATAAAGCTTGCCTAGCTTGCTAATTTATAATTAGCAAGCCTCTTTCCTTATTAAATAAAGCAAACCTTACTCAACTAGCGGTAAAATAAGTCGTGATGGATAACCAGGGCCTGTATAGATTTTATTGCGGGCCACAGCACACCGCCCAGAAGTCGCTTCTAATAAGCCCACGTTATGATTAACTTCGTAGCGAGGAAAATTTGAACCGCAAATTGAGACTCTTATGCGATGTCCTTTGGCAAAAACCATACTCGTAGAAGCTAGATCAATTTCAATTTCATAAGGCTTTTGCAAAGAAGCCCATCTTTTTAGTTGAGAAGACTGGATGGCTGTTCGATGGATTCCATCGGAAATTAAAATGCTACGCCCATCGGGGTAAACATCACTTAAACGTACGACGAAATCGGTGTCAGAAACATTGGAAGTTACATATAATTTAGCTAATAAATGTCCAGTCACTTCCATGTCTTCTTCTAAGGGTTCGGTAGTAAATACCAGTACATCGGAACGACTTTCAATCGTTCGCTGATCTCTAGGGCCACAATCTAGAAAGAGATTACGCCCCCCTATTGTAGGAACAGGATTTTTAGGGTCAGCATTAAAGGAATAGACACCCCTTTTTTCTTTTGTTATCTCGGTTATTAATTTATGCTTTTGCCCCAAATAAAAAGCTTTATTTTTAGCAGGTATAGGCCAATTTTCAGCAGTTTTCCATACATTTCCTTTCGAAGGCGAGCCATCAAAGGGACCCATAACGTAATAGGTAACGGGAGGCAGTTGATCTACACCATTTTCTATGCCTTTAAGGTGATAATCAAACCAACGTTGAGGAGACATATCATAAGAAGGAGAAAATCCTTGAGGAGGAACTGGAAAATCACCTAGCTTGGAGGATATAGGCCACCAATGAGTCCACGGCCCTATCAGCAGTTTCTGCTTTCCTAAAGCACCTTTTCCTCCATTATTCTGCCGAGAGACGAAAGCATCGATGGTCCCTTGCAAAAAGGTGTCATACCACCCTCCATATAAAAATCCTGGTACTCTCACTTTTTGTGCCACCTTGATTGAGTCTAACTCCTCCCAAAATGCATTATAAAAAGGCTGAGAGCTTACAAAGCTTAACACACCTGTATCTTTAGAATAATATCCTAGCCATCCTTCTACCTGATTTTTATGTAGCTGTCCACCTGGAAAAATGGCGTGATGATATAAGCTACCAGCGGCAATTCCAATATACTGACATTTAAGAGATGGGGGTGCAGAAGGTGCTAGCAGCAGTTGGGTGCAACCTACGGCTGAAAAACCTAAGGTCCCAATCTTTCCATTTGTATAAGGGCTTTTTGCTAACCACTCAACTGTATCATACCCATCTTGTAAAGCTCCCCAGCCATCGGTGATAAAAGGAGCCGTCTTTCCATTGATATCTAAAGCATTCCGGGTATCCTGCATAACGACTACATAGCCAAAATGAGTGAGGGAGGTATATCCCACCCAAGGCATTGCTTTGCGACCTGCCGGGCATCTTAATAAAATACAAGGAGCTTTTTTTTCCCTTCCCTCCGCGGGAAAATAAATATCGGCTGGTAATTCATAACCATCTCGCATGGGGATTTTAACTGTCAAATCGGCAACAAAATTATCCTTGGCCCAACATAATGAAGTACTTAAAAGAAAAAAAATTGTCAAAATTTTTAAATGCATGCGTTCTTTACCTCAAGTTAATGAATGAGTTTAATATTTTAGGGGAGGTAAAGTCAAAAAATATGTGAAGTAGATGCTATTTTTAATTGAGAAAGGAAGCAATTATAAGAAATAAAAAAAGAGCAAAATTGCCTAACTAACTCATCTGTACGTAAGGCCAGTTTTTAATTTAAATTTTCAAAAAAAGTTACAGCTGATTTACCTCTTGAACTCCCCTTGCTTTTTTGTTGAAAAATTTAAGCTACTTACGCACCAGATGAGTTGAATAAATTATTCTAAGGATATATTTTTTCCTTTGAAAAGAGGAGAAAAAAATGAAACTTGATATTCTTGATATTTATACAGATTATCTTATCAGCATTGTTCTCTTTGCCCGCCTCCCCTCACAACCTTAAGCTCTTTTGATGATTAAAGCTTTGATTTTGATTCATCCATAACAGCCTCTCGGAAAAAATTGGATTATATGCGGGAGAGGCGCGCAAAGCGGCAATATCTAGCTTAGTTTGCCGTCTTCTTGATTTCATCCGGCTATAAAAAAGATAACTATTCCTAAAAGACCGAGGTGTTTTTAGACAAAAGCTAATATGTAAGGGTTTGTCTTTGAAATGCTGTTGATGATGTCTTTTCCACAAGGTCTCTTCATCTCCTATTCTTTTCCAGTGTTTACATACTTGCTGAGCATTCACAAGCTCTTTGGGGGAGAGAAAAGAAAAAATATGCACAATCAATTCTTCTGGTATGGTTTTTATTGAGGGAGGGGCCTCAGTAATGAGGCGCCAAGGGCGCAGATCTATACCATTAAAAGGATTAAAGTTAAAAAAAAAGCATCCCATTATAATGCATCCTTGATTAATAGAGTTAAAAACATTCTCAACGCAAATAAGGACACTTGTCATTAACTGGCATTTAACCTAATCTTTTTTCTGATTAATATTTTTTATCAACACCTTCATTTATTGTTATCTGGGTTCTTGTT
>NZ_VJOT01000002.1 GCF_011087585.1 Neochlamydia sp. AcF84 | reverse complement strand
TTTTTTGGTGACTACAAATTTTTATAAAAAAGCTATAAGAGACTAATAATAAAACAATTACCGGCTTTAAGTTTATAGAAAAAAATGGAACTTCCGTTAAAATTTAGATCATAGGTAAGGAAGTCAGCAAATTTTTTATAAAATACTTTAAGATGGCAAGCTGTTGGGATTCTTCTGCAATAGATCAGCTCCTTCTCTTTTCTTATGTCAATGATAGATAAAAGCTTTATAAGCTTTTTAATAGCCTGTTATTTAAGAGAAAATTTACCCTTTGGCTGCTGCAAATCCATAGGCCCTTAAGATGCATGCATCGCATTGCCCACAAGGCTTTTGCTGAGGCGTCGGATCGTAGCAGCTAAAAGTCATGTGTATAGGCACGTCTAATGCGAAGCCCTGGCGAATAATTTCAGCTTTATCCCACTGGATTAAAGGTGTTAAAAGCTGAGGCGAGCTTCCTTCAGCAGCTTGCTTAGTGCCCACATTTAAAACCTGCTGAAAAGCTTGAATGTAGCTAGGTGTACAGTCGGGATAGGAGGGAGCATCTAATGCATTAGCTCCTAAATAAATTTCCTGAGCAGCTAGTATTTCAGCTTGCCCCATAGCATAAGCTAGAAAAAGAGTGTTACGTGCTGGCACATAGGTATTGGGGGTTTGCCCTGAGCCTATATCTTCTTTTGATCGATTTTTTGGTACCGCTAGATCGGACACTAAAGAAGAAGATTTAAATACACTTGAGTCAATTTGGACAATACTATGTTTAACTTGATAGTATCTGGCAATCTTACTGGCGTGCGTAAGCTCTATACGATGCCTTTGACCATAGTCAAAACTCAAAGCATAACATTCCCTCCCTTGTGCCAGAGCAAGAGCTAATATAACTGTTGAATCTAATCCCCCGCTCAATAAAACGATAGCTCTTTTCATCTTTAAACGCCTTTAGTATAGGGAGGCCATATAAATTTATGAATTTGCAAATTTAAGCGCACGGCTAGCTGATCTTCTAATATCCAATTGACTAAGGTTTGGGAAGGCAATACCTCAAATACAGGCGAAAACAATATCTCACTGACTTTCTTAAATAATTGATGTTGGTTACAGACCGCCTTAGCATAATCGTAATCTTCCCGATTGCTGATCACAAATTTTATCTGGTCATGAAAGCGCAAATGGGCAAGGTTATCCCAAAGGTTTTTATTGCTCATCTGGCTTCCAGGGCATTTAATGTCTAGAATGATGCGTACATTTGCATTCACCTTTTGGGTAGACAGAGAACCTCCAGTTTCTAGGCTGACGATATATCCTGCCTGGCATAATTGCTCCATTAAAGGGAGGACGTTAGCCTGCAAAAGTGGTTCTCCTCCCGTCACGCAAACATATTGACAGCCAAAAGAAGCTACCTTTGAAAAAATACTTTCTAAGGTATAAGAGACCCCCCGTCCAAATGAATAGGTAGTATCACACCATGAGCAGCGAAGATTACAGGCCGCCAAGCGTATGAAAGTCGTAGGTAGCCCGGCTAAGCTTGTTTCCCCTTGAATGCTACGAAAAATTTCAATAATATTAAGAGAAGTCATTGATTTACAGAAGGTACTTTTTTATCAGAAATAATATGATAAGGGATAGTTTATAAAGATAGAAACAATTTCAGGTTCCCACAAGCATTTAGTGCTTTAAGAAGAAGATGGCTATAGCTAACTACCTAAACTTATATAGACAATAATTTTTTTTGTCTAGATTGAGTGTCTCATAAGATAGGTAAATTTTCCTTGTCTTTTACGATTCAACATGTATTAAAGCTATGATTGCCCTTCTTTTAAAAATTTAATATAAAAAAACAGTAGGATGATATATTATTAGTAGTAAAATTTTACAGGGATTGCTAGCAATGAAAGTATCAAATTTTTTTTCCTTAATTAACCCTTGTTCTTCTCAGCATCATGCTCTTCGAGATTTTAGCATTCTTAATAGTAAATCAAAGCTATGGGTGGGTAGCCTTACCGCCTTAATCACCTTAGTGGCCCTCCCTCTTCTACCCTTAGCTGTGCCCATCGCTGTCTTCTCTTTTCGCACTTTAGTGAAAAAATTTTCTGCTGCTAAAATATCTACAAAACCTAGGCTTCAAGAGCAGGCTAATGCAGTGCAATACGCTGCCCGCCAAATTACTTTTAAGCCGATAAATGTTGAACATGTTAATAGAGCGGCCGCCGAGAATCTGGGCAGCCCTAAGAAAGAGTTGACCTCTACAAGCGAAAATGATATTTCCTCCCGGGTTAGCTCTCTAGGCAAAACAGATAGCATCTTGTTGCCAGAAACGGAGGAAATTAATTTAAATGAAGAGGAACTCCCTCCTTTACACCTGGCCGCAAAAAGAGGAGATCTAGGCAAGGTCGAAAGCCTACTTCTTATTCATCCCGTTAATGAAAAAAGCCCCACCTCTCAGCGCACGGCGTTAAGTGTAGCCGCTGAAGCTGGGAAATTACATATTGTTAAATATTTATTGCAAAAAGGTGCTGATCCGCAACTGAAAGATCAACATTTTCATTGTGCTTTAGAGCTAGCCGCTCAGGCAGGGCATTTAGATATTGTTAAAGCTTTGTGCAATCAAGGCACCAGCCCATTCAGAGAGATTTTGAGCCAAGCCTTGCTTTTATCTGCTAGAACTGGAAAAAAAGAGGTGGTCAGCTATTTACTAGAACAAGGGGCCGATGCAAATAGTACCAATAGAGAGGGCAATCTACCTTTGCACCTTGCTGCCCAAGCTGGACATTTGCAGGTTGTCAAGATCCTAGTAGATCCTACTAAAAATATTGATGCTTTAAATGATGACAAGCGCACCCCTTTAAGTTGTGCTGCAGAAGTAGGAGAAGTAGCAGCAGTAAAATATTTATTAACTCAAGATTCTAACCCTGCTATTAAGGACAAAAATAATGAGCTGCCTATCATTTGGGCAGCTAAGAAAGGACATGTAGCTATCGTTAAAATCCTACTTTCAAAAATTGATAAGGCCTACGAGCGGGAAAAAGTCTTAACTTTAGCATTAAGATTTGCTTGCCGCTACGGAAAGAAAAAAGATATTAAAGCCTTACTCAAATTAGGAGGAGATGTTAACAAAGAAGATGATCATGGGAAGCTACCTTTGCACCATGCTGTTGAGAAAGGCTCTTTATCTACTGTTAAAATTTTACTTCCTCTGACTCATAATTTGAATGCCAAAGAAGGAGATAAGGATCAAACAGCTTTAAGCTTGGCAGCTGAGGGCGGCAAAATTGAGATAGTTAATTACTTGTTAAAACACGGTGCAGATGCTAATGAAGCTGACCAATCTAAAGCTTTACCTCTACATTATGCCGCTATGGGAGGGCATTTGCCAGTTATTAGAGCTTTGATAGAAGCAACCCCTCACATTAATGCGAGAGATGATAGCGAAAGCACCCCCTTAAGTTATGCTGTACAAGGAAATCATCTAGAAATTGCCCAATTCTTATTAGAGCAAGAGGCGGATGCCAACATCTTTGATAGGAACTTAAGGTTACCCCTGCACTATGCGGCAAAGTATGGGAATGTAGAGTCGGTAAAAATTTTGGTAGATAAAACTACAGATATCAATGCCAAAGATTACAGGGGCACTACAGCTTTACGCTGGACAAAAGAGTATTTATCGGAAAAAAATCGGATAAATTACGAGCAGATCATTCAACTTTTAGAAGCTAAAGGCGCCTTAGAATAGCTGCATGGCAAAAATAGAGATTTATATATAAACACCTAGGCACTCTTTTTTAAAAGAAAACATAAAATCTTCAATGATTGATGGATTGACTGCCGGAGCTTTACAAGTTTTTTTCCCTTATAAAAAATTTCTTCTAAAGAATTGAGCGCATTAGCGAAAATTTTAGAGAAAAAAGTCAGTATAAATTGTACTTGGTGCAGAGAAATGGCAGCTTCGGAAATATTTTTAACCATAAAAAAGTAACAAAGATAGAATTTTTCTGAAATTGCATAGGTAAATTTCTAACCCTAAGTTTTTTTAAGTTTCCCTTGGCTCTATAACTTTAGCTTAACCAAAATGGAACTTTACTTTTAGAATTCCTTTATCCTTTAATAGCAAGAAAGAAGAATTTTTATGCCTCAACCTCTGAAACGTATTGCTGTCACAGGCGGAGCAGGGCAAATCGCTTATAGCCTCTTATTCCGTCTAGCCAATGGCGACTTATTAGGCGCTACTCAGCCCATAGGATTGCATCTTTTGGAAATCCCAGAAGCCATGCCCATTCTCCAAAGTGTAGCTATGGAGCTTGAAGATTGTGCTTTTCCCCTTTTAAAAGAAATAATCATTGGAAGCAATCCCGATGAGGTTTTTAAAGAGATAGATTATGCCTTCCTAGTAGGTGCCAAACCACGCGGTCCTGCCATGGAAAGAAAGGATTTGCTCAATGAAAATGGCAAAATTTTTGTTGAGCAAGGTCGAGCATTAAATAAGTCCGCCAATCCGCATGCCATTGTGTTGGTCGTGGGAAATCCCTGTAATACTAATTGTTTAATTGCTCTTAGCCATGCTCCGCGGATTCCCCCGCAAAATTTTCATGCGATGATGCGTTTGGATCAAAATCGTGCCGTAAGCTTATTAGCAAAAAAAGCAAATGTTAATAGCCATGAGGTAACAAGAGTCGTGATATGGGGCAACCATTCTTCTACGCAAGTGCCTGACTTTACCCATGTGCATATAAAAAATAGGCCTTTGATAAATTTTCCGATAAGCCAGCATTGGCTGGAAAATGATTTCATGAGCGGAGTACAAGAAAGAGGATCTAAAATTATTGCAGCCAGAGGAAAATCCTCCGCAGCTTCAGCAGCCCATGCAGCTATTGATGCCATGAAAGCTATCATCAACCCTACCCCTCCAGGAGAGTGGTATTCCTCAGGAGTGATTAGCAACCATAACCCTTATGGGATTCAAGAAAACCTAGTTTTTTCCTTTCCTTGTCGTACCAAGGAAGATAGAACATATGAGATCGTAAAAGATCTTCCTTGGCATGAGTGGATAAGAAGTAAGATTATGGCCTCGGAAAGCGAGCTAATTGAAGAGCGCATTTTTGTGAAAGATAAGATAGGTGCCCATTTACACATCAGCTAGGAGCTTAGAAGATGAGTGAATTTTAACTCGAGATAACTTCAGGCCTGTTTAGAGATTAGCTTATACAGCTATCAACATAAAGTAATATAGACCTTCTTCAGTTGATTTCTTATGAAGTACTAGCTCTTCTGATAAGCATGTGAATAAAATTGCATTTGAGCTCTAGTTTTTTATGAATAGGGGGAAGACCCTAAAAGCAAAGATATTCTTACCGTAAGAACTAAATATTTTTTTTCAAACCTCGAAATGAGATAAAAAACAATTATGACATTCGATGACTTACAATTAATGTTTAACAGAGCGTTAGCCCTCTCTCTTAATAAGAAAAAATTTCTACTAGTCTTTACCATTTTAGCATTATGTGGTGTCTTAGTAGTGTTTTTTCGTGGCCTAGCTTTAGGAGCTAATGAATGGCTGATGATGAGTCTAACTTTTTTACCTATTTTTCTTTGTGCAGGATTTTTACTTTCCACAGGGATTGTTCTTATTCGCATTTATCATGATGAAATAAAAAAAAAGCAGGCCAGTTACACAGAGATATTAGCTAAATCATGGGAGATCATGATTGGAGCTTCTTATTTTTGCATCCCAATTATTTTAAGCTACCTATTGCTGTGGATGCTTTTGGGTCTCTTTTTTTTACTAGAGGAAATTCCTGCAGTAGGCCCCTTCTTCAGCGCTATTTTGGCTTTTGGTCCCTTTTTAATTAATTTAGGTACTCTGCTTCTATGCATATTAAGCCTGGCAATTCTCTTTTTTGTTACCCCCGTGATTGCTTTGAAAGGCTTAAATCGCATACAAGTTGCTGACATATTATCTAAAAGAATGAGAGGTGATCTATTTAGTAATATTATTTTATCCCTAATAGCTACCTTTCCTCTATGGTGCCTTGCGGGTTTGCTAATTTTAGCCGCTTGGATGACAGGATCAGTATGTTTTTCATGCCATCACCCTTTACACGCAATCCTTCAATGGTTTTTTACCATGATACCTTTCACTGCAATCCTTACGCCTGCTGTGATTTTTTTCTTTAATTTTGCAGCTGAGGCTCATGTTTTAATGATAAGAGGTCCCCAAAAAACTTCTTCATAAGTGCCTAACTTTGTATTAAGCTACCCATGAAGAGTTTTAAAAGATGAATAAAAAAACTGCTAGAAAGCTAGCCGAGCCTGGGGGAGTAGGTTTATAAACCACTTCCAGCCTCTTAGAACAATTTGAGAAAAGCCAGCCATATATAACGTTGATAATTAAAAAGAATAAGATAATACGCTTTTAAATTACTCCTTACACAATTAGGCATACGATACAGCACATAAACTTTTCATTCTTTTTTCTTGCAGACATACCTTTCTCCAAGAAGCTATTGCCACCTTTTCTAGTTCTTTATAACCCCGATAAATACGATTAGACCAAAAATGGCTACGCAAGTAATGCCATAAGTTTTCAACAGGATTAAGTTCAGGACTATAAGGAGGTAGAAAGAGCAGGTGAATATTGGAAGGAACTTTCAGCGTTTTACTAGTATGATAGCTAGCTCGGTCTAAAATTAGCAAAGCATGGGAAGAAGCAGGCAGCGATTGACCAACTTGCTTAAGAAGAATTTCCACTCCTTGGCTATTTAAGAAAGGTAGAATCATTCCTTCTGCTTGCCCTGAACGTGGGCAAACAGCTGTAGCTACATACAGATTTTTATATTCTGTCTGCCTAGGAGCTTTTGGCCGTGTTCCTTTTTTTGCCCATACCTTAGTAGAGGTGCTTTGTTGCCCAAGCCGTGCTTCATCTTCAAACCAAATTTCGATGTTTTTCTTGGGAAATCGTTTGTTTAAGCTGGTAATGGCTTTTGGAATTTTTTTTTAAAGGCTTCTTGCTCTCTTAAGTTAGCTTTATAATGTTGAGGACGAGGAACCAAAGGTGTATAGCGGCAACGACGTAAGATTGTCCAAATTCCTTGCAAGGTTAAGTTTTTACCAAACTCTTTTTTTAGAATAGCTTGCAGATCAACTAGGTGGAAAACATTGATGCTT
>NZ_VJOT01000001.1 GCF_011087585.1 Neochlamydia sp. AcF84 | reverse complement strand
ACTATTTACTCTCTTTAGACGGAACAGGTGTTTTTTCTTCAGAAACTATTCATTGTAAGCATTGTTGTGAAAAAAAACATCGGGATGGAAGCCGCAGTTATTATCATCAGATTTTAGCAGGTTCTATTGTACATCCTGATTGCCGAGAGGTTATTCCTGTTTGCCCCGAACCCATCTCCAATGAAGATGGAGCTAGTAAAAACGATTGTGAAAGCAATGCAGCTAAACGCTTTATCCAGGCGTTCCGTAAAGAGCATCCTCACCTAAATGTTATTGTCACTCAAGATGCTTTAAGTGCTAATGACCCTCATCTTAAAGAATTACAACAGGCTAAGCTACATTACATCATAGGAGTAAAGCCTGAAGGCAATGCTTCCTTATTTGAATGGATGCAAGGTTTAGATTTTGAAGAGCTTACAATAAAAGAAAAGAAAGGTGAGCTTAACATTCGTTTTATCAACGGTGTCCCTCTCAATGACACACATGCAGATTTACAAGTCAATTTCTTTGAATGCTGGATTAATGATTCTAAGCAGGGAAAGAGACATTTTACCTGGATTACAGACCTGCCTATTAGCGTTAACAATGTTTATGAACTTATACGTGGAGCAAGAGCGAGATGGAAAATTGAAAATGAGACCTTTAATACACTCAAGAATCAAGGGTATGAATTTGAGCATAACTTTGGCCATGGTCATCAGCATCTATGCCATCTGTTTGCCTATCTGATGATGTTAGCTTTCCTGATCGATCAAGTGCAACAGCACTGCTGCAGTATGTTTTTAGCTGCTGTCAAAAAAGCTGGCTCAAGAAGTAGCTTATGGATGCTCATGCGGGCTTTTTTTGTCTCTTACTTTATCGATAGCTGGCAAGATCTTTATCACTCAATTGCCTATGGATTTAAAGGAGCAAGACTTACTCCGAATACTTCTTAACATAAAAAGCTTGAAAGTGCCCTTTGAACCCTTGAGTGTAGAAATTCTTAAATTTAAACTAAATATTAACTTCGGCAAAGAAAGCTTAAGGTACCCTTTTG